>NZ_JBEFLV010000009.1:0-183280 GCF_040149365.1 Kluyvera huaxiensis | reverse complement strand
AGCTGAACAGGAGGGACAGCTGATAGAAACAGAAGCCACTGGAGCACCTCAAAAACACCATCATACACTAAATCAGTAAGTTGGCAGCATCACCTAGCAGTCATTGCCAAAATGGTTCTTCAGAACAGGAAAACAATCTTCTTCAAACAGGCAAAACTTTATCATCAATGAAAGAGCGTGGTCTGCTTTATTTTCCATTTATGGGCTCATCCCTATCTCACTTTTTAGTCATATTATCAGCAATTGTCAGTCAGCGAAAAGGACTACCGTTAATGTAAGGTAATTCTTGATCTCATCATAAACGTTGATCCACTATCCCTGTGTAACACCTTTGTCCATGGGACAACTGCCAATGCTTCAGGTACCAGTCTGTACCGAGTGATCTGAGAGAAGCGCCTTCGGGTGATCACGTGCCAATGCCATCGAAGCCTGAGAGGTGGCGTCTTCGGACGGTATGTCTGTTACTCCTGGGAACAGATGCTGGTTCTGTACTGAAAGAGCCAGTGGAGTCGGAGTTTACCTATTTCTGAATCATTTAATGCATTCAGTGCCATCGACATAGCGCGTTCTCATTCATGATGATTTGAGACAAGCGTCCTCAGTTTGAACGGTTTATGACCGTTTTTTCTATGACTTCTTAAGCCTTCGTGCTCAGACAACCTTTGCATGTACGGGTAGCCCTGTGCAGCACGCTTCGAAGTCTTGCGAAGCGATGGATGGCCCTGACTGAAGAGCTAAATGAACTGGACGATTCACTGGATAAACTGACCCGCAAATATGCCAGTAACCTTCGTCGCCAGTTTGGAGTAGGATCACAGACGGCGGCAACGCTGCTGGCTGTTGCAGGTGATAACCCCGAACGTTTAAAAAATGAAGCGGCTCTGGCATCTCTCTGCGGCGTAAATCCTTTACCAGCATCATCAGGAAAAACAGTCAGACACAGATTAAATCGTGGCGGCTCACGTGAAGCAAACAACGCCCTGTGGACAATAGCCCTTGTGCGTATGCGTAGTGATCCGCGCACAAGAATCTATGTCGACAGGCGGACTGGTGAAGGTTTGTCGACCAAAGAGATCCTGAGATGCCTATAACGCTACATTGTCCGTGAACTCTATCCATTGATTTTATCGGACCTCGCCTACGCCAATCGCCCACTCTTGACATAGGAGCGTCAATGCGGTGGCCGAATCGTTCTTCAGTTCGCTGAAAAAAGAACGGATCAGAAAACGCATATATAAAACCAGGGATCTGGCCCGGGCGGATATCTTCGATTACATTGAAGTCTTCTATAACCGGTCCCGGCGCCACAGCCACCTCGACGGCGTCAGTCCGGAGGCCTTCGAACAGGCCTCGTCGTGAGGACAGAATATGTCTACGGGCGTGTGGGCAGTCCAGACAGATCAAGCATTCTACATTACTGAGTTTAATTGCGGCCCTCTTCAATTAAGCGCAAAACTTCCGTTACTAGTCCGGCTGCGAAGCGCTGATCCCGCACTCTCTCATCTTCCAAACTTGCATCAGTACCATGTAGGAACTGCCCATAGCGCACAGGGCCCGTCAGCAGGTAGCCTTCAACGTTGTCATTACCTTCCGCAAAGCATATCTGCAATGCATTCAGTCCCGTCTCAATCGCTGTCTGATGTTTTCCAGTTTTGATGTGGTCAAGGAATTTATCTGCAATGTCTTCAGGTGCTCCAGCGTAACGCATCACATGGATCAAATCGGCTGCATCCTTGGGTTCGTTGCGATTTTGAAACGAAATCGCTTTCAGCAGGATAAACACAACTTCATCCGCAAACCTTATGGTTTCAAAAACAATCCCTGCGTCCCCCTGGCCTTTATCCCCAAAGAGCAACGCAGCAATTTTTTTCTCGGCGTACCAATCATATGACATTTCAGCAAAGGGGATCACGAGAGCAGAGACCGCCTCGCCATCTATCGGAACTTCTTTGCCAGGTTTTCCGCCAGCATTGTTTCCCTGTAAAAACTCCACCAATACAGGAGAACCACCAGGAATGGGGAACTCCCATCGCCATGCGTTTGTATCAGAGTGTTTTCTGAAGCCTCTTTCAACCAACTGATCGTGCAGAGAGGCATAGTTCTCCCCTTCAGCGATTACTTGCAGGTTAAGCACGATATCCACATCAGATGTACCAAAATGTTCAGGAACAAGAGGTTCCTGCGCGGGAGTCAAATAGCGCGGGACAAGACCGCCTATCAGGCGAAGCGAGCCTTTCATGGTGCCGAAGGTAGTCAATAAAGTGACTAACACCCGCTCACACATTTCCGTGTTAACGGCTGAATACCCGGATCTGTCTTTCGGTTTGGTGTGCACTACCATTGTTATATCTCCAGAATTTCCCGGCGAAACTGCTCAGCAAGTTCAGCGTTTCTTCCTTTACCGTCCAGCAGAGACAGATACTGAATGTAGTTACTGGCGACGGGGATGTTGTTTTCAAAATTTATAAATTGCAAGGCAGCGGGGGCGCATTCATGTACAACAATGTTGTAGCCCTTTTCCGCGCGTTGAATTCCCGTCAGATGCATAAGTTGCTCCGTCCTTCCGGGAGAGACGATAATTTCTGCCACATTTACGCCCGTGAGTAATGGCGTGACTTGATTTGCCGGCAGGGCACCTGTCAGCGCCCAATTGATGTCACTACCTTCGTGACTAATCCTGCGTTCAATTCTCCTAACGCAATCCACTGCATCCGTCGCAAACAGATACCCGTAGATTGCATGATTTTCCCGTTGCCTGAATGCCTCAGACCAGGCGTCAAGTAAAGCGCCGGGATTGCTCAGTCTGCGTCGCTGTGAACGACCGCCCTCACTGGTTTTCTCCAACCATTCTCTCATTTCCAGCTCTTTTAAAACGCCAGAAACCGTATATGCCGAAGTTCCAGAGTGATAACTGAGTTCTTCACCTGAGAACCATTTCCCCTGTGACTGAAGTAATGCATGAACGACCATTTCCCTCGCACCAGTGAACAGATCACCACCACCGCGCTTCGCTGCTCTTTTGCGTGGTTTTTGTATATCGATAATTGACTGGTTATGCTTGATAAAGAGAGTGCCACCCATCTCATAATATCCAATACCATGCTCTTTGAGCATTTCTCTTGCGCCCTCACTGACCAGCTCAGCGACAAAAATCGGTACAATATCAGGCTCATTGGCGTTTTTCTGGCAGAACTCCTGAATTTTCCAGATTGCTTGCCTGATATCCCTTGGGTAAGCCTGTTTTTTTACCTCTAAGGGTATGATCCAGTAACCCTGAATACCTCTGACCTCCAGCACACAATCAATACCGTCGTCGTCCAACAGGCCACTCCGTTTTTTAATCCTGGCTTCAAGGACACGTTCAAGGGTCAACGCCACATCCTGTAGGAGCTTGTTTTCTGAATAAATCATTGCGTACGGCCCCTCAATAAAATGTATTTTTCTTAGCCAAGAATTATAGTTTATCTGTACAGCTAAGAAACAGGAAAAAGCTAATCCTTAGCTAAAAAATACAGTTTAGCTGTTCAGATAAGGATTGCATTATGCATAAAGAAAGTACTGGAAGCAGGGCACTAAACAAGATTTAAGAAGAGGGAATTCGCCATAAAGTACGTAGGCATAACTGCTGGAAATCAGAAGACATCTCTAAATTCGTCAGATGTAGGCCATTTGACTCTATCGGGCAGGCTATGAGTTTTTAGCGCATTGCAGCACCCGGCCTAAGCCAGATGAACAACAGAGAGGATATTGACCGGATAAAGTGGAAATAGAAGCCGACAATGGGGAGGGACGCAGCGGGTTTACTGTTAATCCTGAACGTAGCCAGGAATTTTTGCCTGGAATGTGAAGGGTTGAGCAAGCCACCGACGCGGTAGTACTCTTTGCGGCTATGACCGAGAAACAGCCTTTTCATCCACCTTTTTAAGTCACCAAAAAATATCTGTGTGAGCTGCTCAGGCCAAAGCTGTTCACAAGTTTCTATTTCTTCATTCTTGCAAAACTAACCTTCAATGCATTGATATAGTTATATATACATAAATTGTTTCATTTACTAAATTTACTAATTATGTAATTCATATATTTTGTTAATCATCTAATCATAGAAAGAGGTTTACATGAAAATCCCGGCGCATTTAAAACACAAACCTATTTTTCAAGTTGAAAATTATGACCGCATTGACGGCCCATATGCTGATGATACTGATGCCATGGGTCTATCAGTTGGTATAGCTCAGTGGAACGGTCCGGGTTGGACAGAGCTTTCAGCCAAAGTTTGGCGAAACACGGGAGAAAAATGGTCACGTCAGTCAGAGGAACTCCCCCTTCACCGGGTAATCGACCTGGCAACACTTATTTGCATTACAATGGACTACAGCAAAAATGGCAGATTGTCTTCGAGTGATGACTTTCCTGTAACCCGCTCAGCAGATAACGCTGATCTAACTCATCACATTGGGCTAATGAAAAAGGAACTGAAAGAAAATCATGAGAATCTTGATAGAAGCCTCCAGCGACTATCGCTCGAACTTAAAAGACTCGGGTACTAACTAATTTGATTGAGTATTAGGCCGTTTAAGCGGCCGACCATACTGGCCTGCGGCAAGTTCGTGGCATGATGGCCATTCCTGAAACGGGGGGCATGTTCCTACCCAACGGTTGTAGCACCAAGCGCGGGCTTAACCGGTCTCGGTGAGTTTTTCCGGCAACTGGGATACCAATGTGCCTAGCGTGAGGTAAGACTACTGAATATTGGCAGATGGGAACCCAGCTGTAAACGCTTCAGTTCTTGTGGTGAAATCCATACTGACCTGACACTGGCCATGCGAACATGGACGTGCCCCTGCTGCGGCTCCGGACATCACAGGGATATCAATGCCGCTATCAATATTGCGGCGGTGGCGGTTTAGACGGGGTAGGGAGTGACTACTCTGCGGTGTTTACTGATAACCCTGAGCATATCCGGGAATTCTTATCGGGTATGTGGAGGGTTGAGCAAGCCACCGGCGCGGTAGCGTTGCATCGACCCATTGAACCCACAGCACGCAGCGGACATGACCTGTTCCACGTTGATTAATACACCGTAATGTTAGTAATGGATTTCAGCAGTGGTAACGGAGCTTTATCTATTTTAAATGTCAGGGCAGGGATAGCTGGCTGATGCGATTTCTCTTTTCTCTCCGGCCCTGGTAATCAAAAAACCAGCCCTGAGGGCTGGTTCTCCTGAATTCAGCCGCTCCGTGTTCGAACGGCCTGACCATGGAAGATAGCGTATCGTCAGGCACAGTCGCCGATATAAGGCATCAGATAGGGTGGGTGATGATCTCCCGCTGTAAATCCGAGGTGATAGTCACGGTGTTTTGCCGCAGCGAGATAACCACGTTACGCATCAGGTCCTCTTCCGCGTGCAGGTCAATGACGTGAACGCTGATGAACGCCGGTGCCCGTGAGCGGGTTTTCAGGTAGCTCAGTGACGTCAGGGGCGGGTTTGCCGGGCCCTGCAACTGGTGGAGTTCTGCCTTCGGGTCACTGCAGGCGCAGTGGATCTGGATTTTTTTCCCCATCAGGGTGCGGAACGGCACCGTGACTGTCCGGCTCATCGGGCTGACGAAGCACTCACTGAAATAAAACAGGGGATCGCTTTCGTCATAATCACGCAGGGGCCGGTAGCTTCCGGTGGTTATCAGCCGTTCGCCGTCAATGTGCAGAATGTTATCCAGCTGACGGCGGTGGGGGTTGGTCACGCGGGTGATATCCACCACCATGTGTTCATACACAATCACCTTCCGGCGATAAACGATGTCCCGGTAGGCGTGGGTGTTCCACTCCACGCGGGTCAGGCAGGGTACCTCGGCAGGGGGCTCACGCCAGTCTACCTCGACCGTCACCTCGGCGTACTTTTCCGTCTCTGTAAAGCTCAGTGTCTGTGGACTGGCGGGCGGCTGGTTGGACTCTTCTGCGCACAGGACGTTATGGGTGAGCGTGTTTTTGTAGTAGCTGTAGTGCATCGGAGCCCCGTATCCGGTGGTGCCCATGTCAGGAAGAATGGCCACGTTCTGGTCGTAAATAATGAGCCCGGGCTTATCGTAGTGATCGTGCTCGCCCCCGTAGGGGGTGTGCTTGACGACCACAGCCCGGCCCTGATCGGGATTGCGGAAAATGGTGATGCCGTTATCCGGGTCGTGATAATTGCCCGTCTCCCGGACCGGCTCCGTGATGCGCAGCCGCGGATCGCCGTACAGGAAGGCACCCAGGCTGGTCCGGGGCTCCTTGTCATAGATGATGGAGAGCATGCGCGCATAGTTGTCTTCGCCGTAGCAGGCGTAGGCAAACTCGTAAAGGTCAGGATAGGTCACTGTATCTTTCATCGGGATGCAGTCATTGAATGTGGGCTCGGTGTCGTCCGGCATCAGCAGCTTAATGGGCAGGTCGAGCATTTTCCTGTAGTACGGCTGGCTCATCAGGCTGTAGTCCTGGTGGGCATAGCGGACCATGCGCTCAAATTCGAAGAAGCCCTGCAGGGCATAATGGTGATAGTGCAGGGACCCTTCAAACCACAGGCCGCCTTTGAGGACCCCGCACCTGAGCTGGTCGTGCAGACCCCAGACGGCATTGACGCCGGTCTGCAGGTAGCGGGGGTCATCCAGCACCGCACCGGTCATGGCCAGCGCACTGTTGATCCGCACTTCATGGTTATGCAGTTGCTTCCAGCGTTTGCTGATGAGAAATTCAGCGCAGGCCCGGAGTAAATCACGCTCGATGGTGGTTCGTTCAGCCGGGGCCAGTGCGTCATAAATGAGATCGTAGCCCTTCACAAACCCGGACAGACACAGGGCTTCACAGAGCGTCTGTGCATTCATTTTTCCGGGGCCGTTATAGGGGATCCCGCCGTGCTCGGCATAGCCGGGGTAGTAGCGCGCGTACGCCATGAGAATATCCCGTACTATCGTGAAATAGAGCTTCTCCCCGGTCAGCATCCAGGCGATACCCAGTTCATAACAGGCCCGGGCGTTCAGATCGTTGAGTTTTCGCCACCAGGCGCCCCGGTACGGTTCCCCCGTCAGAACTTCGTTATCGACCGGGCAGTGGTAGGCCTCCGGCGAGAGCCGGTCCCAGATAAGCGGGACGCCATGTTTCGGGCAGTAGTAGAAGAGCTCCCAGCTGGCACATCCTGTTTCGGGGACCAGAACGGGGTGGTTAAGCACGACCTCATTGTCCTTGCGTATTTTGTTAAGGATGCGCGGATCGTCGAGGCTGGCCTGTCTCAGGCGCTGGATATCGGACGGACTGAACTGTTTCATGATGCTTTCTCCTGGTGGGGTCAGAGACCCGGGTTAAGGACAGTGTCACGGAGGGGATCGGAGCGGGGAATGCTGAGCAGGGTCCAGAGCAGGACGGCCCCGATAAGGTCAAGGAAGCCCAGCACGTCGAAGACCAGGCTATAGCCGATACTGGCCACGGCGACCCCGATCAGCAGCGTCCCGATAAATCCCCCCACGCCGCCGACCAGCCCGGCAAAGCCGGTGACGGTGCCGACCTCGTCCTCGCTGAAGAATTCAGCCGACATGCTGATCACCGTGATGGAGGCACACTGGTGGGCGAACCCGGCGACGCAGAAGAGGGTGATGGCCATCCCGGTGGTGGTGACAAAGTTGAGCAGCGGGATAAGCATCATCAGGCAGGCGGCCAGGGTGAAGGTGATGCGTTTGGCGTTGATGAGGGTGATCCCGCGCCGGTTAAGCCATTGGGCAAACAGGCCAGCAAAGAGGCAACCTGCGTCGGCGGTGAGGAACGGCAGCCAGGCGAAGAGGGCAATTTGTTTCAGATCCAGATGGCGGACGGTGACCAGATAGAGGGGCATCCAGAAGCCCAGCGCGGCCCAGGTGGGGTCCGCAAACAGGCGGGGCAGGGAGATGGCCCAGAGGTTACGCCGGGGCAACAGCGATTTCAGCGAGACGCGGCGCGTGATCCTGGCGTGTGTCGCTTCGCGGCCAATCAGAGCGAGCTCTTCTTCTGTCATGAGGGCATGCTTTTCCGGGGGGCGGTAGGCAATAAGCCAGAGCACGGACCAGACAATCCCGAAGACACTTGCCACGACGAAGGCGATGCGCCAGTTGTAATGGATGATGGACCAGGCGACCACGGGCGGAGCGAGCATGGCCCCGGCTGAGGTGCCGATGCTGTAGATCCCACAGGCCAGGCCGCGCTCCCGAGGCGGGAACCACTGGGCAGAGACTTTCATTCCGGCAGGATTGAAGGTGGACTCGGTGAGGCCAATGCCCATCCGGAGTATCATCATGGGTATCCAGGAGCTGAAGAAACCGGTCAGCGCGTTAAACACGGACCAGAGGATGGCCATCATGGCGAAGACCCAGCGTACGCCGAACCGGTCCATGATATAGCCGGCACAGACCCCGCCCACCGGGTAGGCAAGATTAAAGGCGGCGGTGATCCAGGCGTACTGCTGTTCGGTGAAGCCGATGTCCTTCAGCATGGTCGGAGCAGCGATACCGAGGGTATTACGGGACAGGTAGTTAGTGATGGTGCCCATCATAACCAGGACAATAATGTACCATCGTAGATTCTTAATTTTCATTTCCAGGGCATCCTTTTCTATCCGTTAATGCGTTAGTTTTGGTGTCCTGCCTGAATAACGCGTGAGCGAAGCCGTTGCCCGTATACGAAATAAAGGCCAGAGACGAAATCGGGTAGTACTGTCAGTCAGGTTATGTGTGGGTTCTTATACCTCCTCGTGCGGTGGTCCTGCTTAGTTTCAGGCAACAGTTATCCCCACCCTGTAAGGGTGTAGTGTGTCGAGCCCTGTCTTTTCAGCCTTTGCGCGGAGCCAACTGGTGACCACGATCAGCGGTCACCAGTTGGCGAGGGGAGTAAAAAGGCCTGTATCCCGCCGGGGATTTTGGTTCGAGCGGCTTCCTGCATAGCAAGCCCAACCGGGATGAATCCCTATCCAGATCTGCACATTGATGGAGAACTGGATGGGCAGCTTTACCTGCTGAGTTTTTTCAGGGCGAGCGCATGCGTGACATTTCAGCCCTGTTTATGAGATCCTCAGAATTTGGATTTGCAGATACTAAACGTCTGCATTTTATACAATTGAGTGTATCGCAAAATAGTGCGTTTTCAACCATTAAATCGCATTATTTTGCGATTTAATGATGCTCAATCACCTAAGCCTATAAAAAACAAAGGGTTGTTGGTAATGGCTATGACGAAGAAAAATACTCAGGATCTAGCAGGTGATATTGAGGACTCCTTCGGAGTAAGGTTATCAATAGCTATGAAACTTTCTGGTGATACAAAAAGTTCTTTAGCTCGTAAATCTGAACTTTCTGAAGGTGCTATAAGGGCTTATCTAAAAAATGAGTCATCACCAAGTATTGCTCAATTGATGAAATTATCGAAAGCATTAGGAGTTCGAGCTTCATGGTTACTTGGTGAGGGAAATGAGCCGCATTCAAAACTGGATGCTGAAGAAGATATATCCTTACTGATTGCGCTGTTCAGACATTTGTCAGGAATGCACCGTCGCATGGCTTTAAAACTCGTATTATCAGCATTAGCAAGTCAATATGATGAAATTGGTGAACAAGACCTACAAAATCTTACATCCAAGGTGATAAATACCGCAGTAAAAATAAATTCTCTTACTCAAGAAGAAAAAGAAAAGCTTTCAGCGCATCTTGGTTTGGACCTACAAATCGATAGTTGATCAGGAAAACTGTTACTTAAGTTAAGTAAATAAGCCGTGTATTTAAGATCACTGAGCCTCCTTTGTCATCCGCCCCATGGTATCGCCCAGTCAGTTCGCCCCACGGTGTTGGGCGATGTCATGGGGCGACAGCCAGCTCGCGTTGCGGCAAAGTGCCGTAAAGCTGTGCTTCCCGGCACAACATCCTGAACGCCTGTCAATGCGGGCTGGACGCCCTTATTTCCAGTCTCGCAGGGGTAATGTCGCGTCTGGACGCCGCGCCAAAACCCCCTGGGTCAAAAGCGGCACACCGTCACGCGCTACGCGCGACCAACCCCTTTAAGACGCGCGTTTCGCCTGTTTTTTCTCGCAGGCTCCAAAAAACGGGAACGCTGCTTTAAAGGGGTTGGTCGCGCAACGCTACCGGCTTCTGGCCGGAGACTTAGCGGCGACGGTGTGCGGGGCAAGCCCCCCAAATAAACCGACGCGTGGGCGCGTCTTTTTGCTCGCTGGGGCGGCAAAATTTATTCGGCTCCCCCCGGCCTGCTCGGTTCCCCCCGGGGTGAACGCTCGCAGGTGGATTCGGGCGACGCAAATTAGCCATTTCTTCGAAATGGAATTTACTCACCTCACGCCACTTTTTAATTTCTGCTGTTCGCATCCATTAAAAAGCCATACAAGCGCAGCCTGTCATATCGATTGTCCCTGAAACACAGGTAATGACGATGGAGAAAAATCCCGCTGTTTTATCAGTGCTAGCTCTGGTGCACTCCACCTCAGCCCTTTGTTTGTTCAGTAGCGGCTTATTCCCTGGTGCACTAGTCTGGCTCAGGCAACCTTAATCGACTTCTCAAAGCGATAAGCCGGGATAAATTGATGCTGGCAGGCATCAAGATAATCCGACCACCATTGCATCATTTGAGTTCGTTCGTCGAGGTGTTCTGCTTTATGAATATAGGCGGCACGAACGTGATTACGCTCCTGATGGCTCATCTGCCGCTCCACAGCATCTTTTGACCAGCGACCTGATTCAATCAACGCGCTACACGCTATCGTACGGAAGCCATGTCCGCAGATGTCCACCTGTGTGTCGTAACCCATCGTGCGCAGTGCCTTGTTGATGGTGTTCTCACTCATTGGCTTACGGGCATCGTGATCGCCGGGGAAGAGTAAATCCCCGTTGCCGGATAACAGTTTTAGCTGCTTCAGTACCGTTACCGCCTGTTTTGACAGCGGTACCAGATGCGGCGTTTTCATTTTTGCACCGCGTTCTGAGTAACGCACACCGGTGATGGGTTCCCGATTTGCAGGAAGTGTCCACATCGCATTATCCAGGTCGATCTCCGGCCAGCGGGCAAAACGTAATTCACTGGAGCGAATAAAAATCAGCAAATTAAGCTGTACCGCCAGCTTTGTTAGCAGTCTGCCTGAATAGCTTTCTATTCTTTCCAGTAGTTCAGGTAATTTTTCCAGCGGCAGGGCAGGGTAATGGTTTTTTGGTGGCGGGGTGATAGCGCCGCAGAGGTCATTGGCCGGGTTGCTTGTAATCAATCCTTCCTGTACGGCATAACGCATGATGACCGTGGTACGTTGCTGTATTCGTGCTGCTGTTTCCAGGCAACCTTTTTTCTCCGCTATCCGTAGCGGAATAAGCAGATCGGCAGTTTTCAGGTTAGTTACAAGGGCATTGCCGATGAGCGGGAAAATGTGCAACTCCAGTGACCTCAGGACTCTGGTGGCGTGTGCTTCACTCCAGCGAATGTTCGCGGCTACCCACTGACGGGAGACGGTCTCGAAGGTAATGCCGTTTTTTCTCGCCTGCTTGTCCTGCTGTTTCTTTACACCGGGATCGGCACCTGTGCTCAGTATTGTACGGGCTTCCTGGCGCAGTTTACGGGCCGTTGCCAGCGAGACAGTCGGGTAAGCGCCAAACGCCAGCTTTTTCTCTTTTCCGCCAAAGCGGTACTTAAGGTGCCAGAGTTTGGAACCGTTGGGTTTAATCAGCAGGTATAAACCTTGCGTGTCGCTGAGTTTGTAAGGTTTGTCGAGAGGTTTGGCGTGGCGGGTGGCGGTATCAGTCAGAGGCATTGTGGGGGCTCCGTAGTTTATCAAACCGGCAGGCCCCCAATTAAGCCCCCAAAAACTACGGATGTCAAAAAATCTGGCAGTACCTTGCGGTACTCCAGATTTTCATCAACTTACTGATTTTTCTATGTTCCCGGACGTATAGGAACGTCCCAAAACTAAAATAGTGGTGCCCGGACTCGGAATCGAACCAAGGACACGGGGATTTTCAATCCCCTGCTCTACCGACTGAGCTATCCGGGCAACGGGGCGCATTAAACCGTAATCGCCTCGACTCGTCAACGAAATTTATAAAATTTGCGGCGAGTTGCACAATCTATCACCACTTCACGCAGTTAGCACGACTTTTCAGGCAAAAAATGCCGTCCAGGCGGCGGAAATAGGCATCGCCAGCAGCAGGGCGGGCAGCATATTGACCACCGCAAACATCTTGATACCGCAGATGCGCAGGCCGGTAGCTAACAGCAGTAGGCCTCCGACGGCGGTAAAATCGGCCATCATCTCTGGGGTAGTGAGCGGCAGAATCAAAAAGGCGCAGAAGGCCAGAGACAGCTGGATGATTAACATGGGCACGCTGATGGCGCAGACGGCAAAACCCAACGAGCAGGCGAAAATCATCGCGGTAAAGAAATCGAGAAACGACTTGGCAATCAGAATGGTGGGATCGCCGGTCATGCCTTCATGCATTGAACCAAAAATCCCGGTGCCGCTGGCGCAAAACAGCACGATGATGGCGACAAAGCTCTGAATAAAATTCTCGTGCTGACTGCTTTGGCCGGGTTTGAGCATCCGTTTTTGCACCCGGGATACGGCGTTGTTAATGCCTCTTTCCAGGTAGCAAAACTCGCCAATCAGCGCGCCGACCAGGGTGGCCAGCACCATCACCGGCATATTGGCGCATTTGATAACCAACAGCAGGCCAATCCCCAGCGATGCCAGGCCAAAAATTGAGGTCATGGAAACGCGGATGCGTTCTGGCAAACGCTGGCTAAGCAACGCGCCGAGAAGCCCGCCAACCAGCACTGCGCTGGCATTGATAAAAGGTCCAATAACCACATTCACTCCTAATATTTATCTCTGAATTCTGCATTATTATGGACCGATTAATCGGTTCAGTGGTGATTTTTCCTTGATGTGAATGCATAAAGATTTCGTCTTGCGCCCTCTGGCGAAAGGTGCAATGATTGCGCGAAATTTCTCCTTTCCTGATAGGGGGCAGCCTGCAATGACATCCTTGCCATTACAACGCCAATGCCGCTTCGCAGCCTTGCGAAGGCTCTCCCATTTCTCTGCGTCGTACTCCCCGCTCATCATGCGGTGACGGCAACGTACGCTCACTGCAGGACAACAGTAAGATTAGACCACGTCTGCTTTTACTGATGTCTGGCGGTCGGAGCTGTAATCCAACTGCACCCAGACGCATCGTGGGGCAAAGCCAGGCGCTTTGCTCGGGGCCTTTACTCACCCTCAACGGGTCGTTGCGCTTATGAAATCAATGAACATTGCCGCCAGTCGTGAACTGGTCTCTCGTCTATCCTCCCACCGCAGCGTGGTGGCGCTGGATAGTACCGACTTTACCGATGTGGCAGCAGTCGTCATTACGGTGGCTGACAGCCACAGCGGCATTCTGGCATTACTCAAACGTACCGGTTTTCATCTGCCGGTGTTTGTGCTGACGGCAGACAGTATCGATACCCCGGAAGGTGTTGATGCAGTAATAAGTGGTAAAGAACAGGAATGGCTTGAGCTGGAAGCGGCGGCCTGCCGCTACGAAGAGAAGCTCCTGCCGCCGTTCTTTAACACCCTGAGCCAGTATGTTGAGATGGGCAACAGCACCTTTGCCTGCCCTGGGCATCAGCACGGTGCGTTCTTTAAAAAACACCCGGCGGGCCGCCAGTTCTACGAGTTTTTCGGTGAGAACGTCTTTCGTGCCGACATGTGTAACGCTGACGTCAAACTGGGCGATCTGCTTATCCACGAAGGTTCGGCCAAGCACGCGCAGAAGTTTGCGGCCAGGGTGTTCAATGCGGACAAAACCTATTTTGTGTTAAACGGCACTTCGGCGGCGAATAAAGTGGTGACTAACGCACTGCTGACCCGTGGCGATCTGGTGCTGTTCGACCGCAACAATCACAAATCCAACCACCACGGTGCACTGATTCAGGCCGGCGCGACGCCGGTCTATCTGGAGGCCGCGCGTAACCCGTTCGGCTTTATCGGCGGGATTGATGAGCACTGTTTTGATGATGCCTATCTGCGCGAACTCATCCGCGAAGTCGCGCCGCAAAAAGCCGATGCGCCACGCCCGTTCCGGCTGGCGATTATTCAGTTGGGTACCTACGACGGCACTATCTACAACGCGCGTCAGGTGGTGGATAAAATCGGCCATCTGTGTGACTACATCCTGTTTGACTCCGCATGGGTAGGCTACGAGCAGTTTATCGACATGATGGCGGATACCTCGCCGCTGCTGCTGGACCTGAATGAAAACGATCCGGGCATTTTTGTTACCCAGTCGGTGCACAAGCAGCAGGCTGGATTCTCGCAGACGTCGCAGATCCACAAAAAAGATAATCATATCCGCGGTCAGGCGCGTTTTTGCCCACATAAGCGCCTGAACAATGCCTTTATGCTGCATGCCTCAACCAGCCCGTTTTATCCGCTGTTTGCGGCGCTGGATATCAACGCCAAAATTCATGAAGGCGAGAGCGGCCGCCGTCTATGGGCCGAATGCGTGGCATTGGGGATCGAAGCGCGTAAGGCAATCGTGGCGAATTGTAAAATGATCCAGCCGTTTATTCCGCCGATCGTTGACGGACGCCCGTGGCAGGATCATCCCACCCAGACTATCGCCAGCGAGCGGCGTTTCTTCAGCTTCGCGCCGGGCGCGCATTGGCACGGCTTTGACGGCTACGCGCAGGATCAATACTTTGTTGATCCGTGCAAACTGCTGCTGACCACGCCGGGGATCGACGCCCAAACCGGGCGCTATACCGAATTCGGTATTCCAGCGACCATTCTGGCCCATTATCTGCGTGAGAACGGCATCGTGCCGGAGAAGTGCGATCTGAACTCGATCCTCTTCCTGCTTACCCCGGCTGAAACGTCGGAGAAGCTGGCGCAGCTAGTGGCGATGCTCGCGCAGTTTGAACAGCACATTGAAGACGATACGCCGTTGGCGGATGTGCTACCGACCATCTATCACAAATATCCGGGGCGCTATCGCGACTACACCCTGCGTGAACTATGCCAGGAGATGCACGATCTGTACGTCAGCTTTGACGTCAAAGATCTGCAAAAAGCGATGTTCCGCAAAGAGAGCCTGCCGGCGGTGGCGATGAACCCGCAGGACGCCAACAGTGAGTTTATTCGTGGCAACGTTGAGCTGGTGCGTATCAGCGATTCAGAAGGGCGTATCGCCGCCGAAGGGGCGCTGCCATATCCGCCGGGCGTGCTGTGCGTGGTGCCGGGAGAAGTGTGGGGCGGCGCGGTGCAGCGTTACTTCCTGGCGCTGGAAGAGGGCGTCAACCTGCTGCCCGGCTTCTCGCCGGAGCTTCAAGGAGTGTATAGCGAGAAAGATGCCGACGGCATTATGCGGCTGTTCGGCTATGTGCTGAAGTAGTTTGCGGTTTCCCCTCATCCCGCAAGGATGGGGGGATCACGCGTCGCTGCGGCGGTACATCCGCCGTGGGTGGCCAATCTTTCCGTACAGCATCTCGACGCTAAGAAAACCGACTTCAACGCAATGTTCCAGATAGCGTCGGGTGGTGGTCTTACTGAGCCCGGTTTCGCTGACCACTTCATCTACGGAAAAGCAGTGCTCAACCTTATCGTTAAACAGCTTCTGTACCCGTGCCAGCGTGTTTTCTTCAATTCCTTTGCTACCGTTGTCCTGACGATAGTTTTTTGCCTGCAGTTGATAGAGTGAGTCGACGTTCTGCTGGTCGACAATTTTCCATACTCGCTGCTGCTCGGCGAACTGCACGAAGCGTTCCAGGGACTGGCTAAGACGTTTCCACGACACCGGTTTGAGGATGTAATCAAACGCGCCGTTGCGAATGGCCTGGCTACAGGTGTCCATATCGCTCGCTGCGGTGATAAAAATGACCGAGCAGTTGGCGCGGAGCAACATGGGGTTACTGATAAGCGTAATACCCTTACCGTCGGGCAAGTAGTTGTCCAACAGCATGAGCTGCGGCCGTTTACTTTCCAGCTGTACCTGCGCGTCAGCCAGTGAAGCGGCAATGCCTACCAGCCGCAGACGCGGGTGCTTGCTGATAAGCTCCGCGTGTAGCTCAGCCAGTTCGTTCTCATCTTCCACGATGAGTACATCAATAAGTTCATGTTGCATAGTCGGTATCTTCCAGTTCCTGTGAGGTACACCGGGCGTCTCCCGTTGCGGGAATAAACAGCGAGAAAATGGTGCCATGGGGGGTGTTATCGGCCACTTCTATCAGACCGCCAGCCTGTGTAACGTAACTTTCGATCAAATACAGCCCGATGCCATGATCGCCCTGGGTTTTAGTGGTCACGCCGCGTTCGAATATCCGTTCACGGATCTCCGGTTTTATACCAATCCCCTGATCGGCCACTTCAATGATCAGCTCTCTTTCATTAAGCAGGATCAAAACTTCCACCGGTTCGTGGGGTTGCGGCGCGCGCTGGGTGGCCTCGATAGCGTTATCGATCAGGTTGCCGATAATGGAAATCACCTCGGATTCCGCCAGCGGCGTAAACGCTTCTCTCATCGAGCAGCCGGGGTCGAAGCGCAGCGCCACGCCTTTCTCGCGGGCGCGGGCGGCTTTCCCCAGTAGCAGGCCGCACAGCGTCGGCGAGCTAAAGCGTGAGGAGATAAAGTCCAGCAGCTCTTGCGCATGCTCGGACTGCGCCTGGATATAGCGAATCGCCTCATCATAGCGCCCCATGTGCAGTAAACCCGAAAGCGTCGTCATCCGGTTTAGCTGCTCGTGGCGCATGATGCGCAGGTTGTCGGCGTAGCGTTTGACCTGGCTTAGCTGGGCGCTGAGCGAGTCGATCTCGTTGCGATCGCGGAAGGTGATAACCCAGCCTTGCAGGGAATCTTCCAGCATGATCCGCACCCGGCTGGCGATCACCGTCAGATCGTTAAAATGACAGATCTCATCGTGGGTATCCTGCCGCAGCATGGTTTCGCGGGAGAAAAAAGGCACCGGTGCAATGACCTCGTCAATCAATTGACCGCGCAGCTCGCGTGCCGGCAGGGTGAGGCCAAGCAGCGTCCTTGCCGCCTGGTTTATCACCTCAATGCGCAGGTTATCGTCAATGGCGATAACCCCTTCGTAAATAGACTCCATCATCGCTTTTTGCTGACGCACCAGTAGGCCTATCTCACGGGGCTCGAGTGAGAAAATCTGTTTTTTGATGCTGCGGGTGAAAAACCAGGAGAAGACAAACAATGCAATCAACAAGAGCACCGCGGCAATCAGGATATTGACCACTTTGCTGACGGTAATGGTGTCGAGATAGCTGGTGAGATAGCCGACCGAGACAATACCCACCACCTGCCCACTGTCATTGAAAATGGGCGCTTTGCTGCGTAACGAAATCCCCAGACCTCCCTGGCGGATTGTCGTGGTGCTTTTACCTTGCAGTACCTCTGCGTTATCGCCGCCAACCAGCGTCTTACCAACCCGATCGTCAAATACAGAATGGTACAGATGCAGGCCTTTATTATCGCCAATCACGATAAAGCTAGCATCGCTGCGGGCGGCTAATTTCTGCATAAAATCATGGATCGCCGGGATGTTCTTATCCGCTACCTGTTTGCGCAAACTGGGGATGATGGCTATTTCTTCCGCCTGTATTTTTGCCCGTCCACTCATCTCCTGATATAGCTGTTTTCCAACATCGATATAATAATAGCTACCCAGCAATGCAAACAGCACTGAGAAAAACACGACCAGTGAAATAAATAGTTTTATTTGAAATGATACTTTCATTACTCTCACGTACGGTAGCGACGGAAGCTAGCAATATATCATCTTTTTCTTCTGGGGCTTCCGGTTTGCCGGAAACTTGTGATCCCTTGCACAGCAAGGTGTAGAAAGGTATTTTTCTGAAAAACAGGTTCAATTAAGGTTAAATTAATAAATGTTATTTGTTTGTTCAATTTAGAAAAGAAACCATAAAAACCACGCTTATAAATAAGGCATTAATCACATTAAATAAAAGAAACCATTAAAACCATAGGCGCCATTAAAACTTCGGTTTTAATATGCTTTCACTCACACAAAGTAAGCCTTTTGGCCCTTAAGCTAAAAATACAAAATAACCAAAGGGCTTCATTATGAGCACAACTGATGATTCATTCTCTGTTACCCATGAACCGATAGAAATTCAACGACCAGCACTTAAAGAGCGCTGGTGGCATATTATGGATACCTGGAAAGTCGGTATTATTCCCCTGCCATTGTTTGTGTTAGCAGGGGCCCTTATCGCCATCGATTGCCTGGGCGGTAAGCTGCCGAGCGATATTGTGGTGATGGTGGCGACGCTGGCGTTCTTTGGTTTTGCCTGTGGCGAATTCGGTAAACGCCTGCCGATTGTTGGCAAACTTGGGGCGGCGGCTATTTGCGCCACCTTTATCCCTTCGGCGATGGTCTATTACGGCCTGCTGCCGGATGTCGTTGTAGAGTCGACTACCAAGTTCTACAAATCGACCAACATTCTCTACTTGTATATCTGCTGCATCATCGTTGGCAGCATCATGAGCATGAACCGTACCGTGCTGATTCAGGGTTTCCTGCGCATCTTCTTCCCGATGCTGTGCGGCGAAATCGTCGGCATGATTGTTGGGATGGGCGTCGGTATGGCGCTGGGCCTTGAACCGTTCCAGATCTTCTTCTTTATCATTCTGCCGATTATGGCGGGTGGGGTGGGCGAAGGGGCGATTCCGCTATCCATTGGCTATGCCACGATATTGCATATGGATCAGGGTGTGGCATTAGGTCGTGTCCTGCCAATGGTCATGCTCGGTGGTTTAACCGCCATCATTATCTCCGGCTGCCTGAACCAGCTTGGTAAGCGCTTCCCGCACCTCACCGGTGAAGGTCAACTGATGCCAAACCGCGACAACGCGGATACGCAATCTTCGCAGCCTGCGTTCTCCGGCAAAACCGACGTGACCACCATTGCTTCCGGCGCGCTGCTGGCTGTACTGCTGTACATGCTGGGGATGCTGGGTCACAAGCTCATTGGTCTGCCTGCACCGGTTGGCATGCTGTTTATGGCGGTGCTGGTGAAACTGTGCAACGGCGCTTCCCCACGTCTGCTGGAAGGCTCGCAGGTGGTTTACAAGTTCTTCCAGACCTCAGTGACCTACCCGATTCTGTTTGCCGTTGGCGTGGCTATCACTCCGTGGCAAGAACTGGTTAATGCCTTCACCCTCAGCAACCTGCTGGTCATCGTCAGCACCGTGTCGGCGCTGGTCGCCACCGGCTTCTTTGTGGGCAAAAAAATCGGCATGCACCCGATTGATGTCGCCATCGTCTCCTGCTGCCAGAGCGGCCAGGGCGGTACCGGCGATGTGGCGATTCTGACCGCAGGTAATCGTATGAGTCTGATGCCGTTCGCGCAGATTGCCACCCGTATCGGTGGGGCGATTAACGTCGCGGTCTCGCTGCTGGTGCTGGGCAACTTCCTCGTTTAAACATGGTATTCAGGATTAACAATGAAACTCGCAAGTTTTATCTATCAGGGCGTTCGCAGCTACGGCATCGTGAAGGCGGAAGGGATGATTGATTTAGGTCGCCGTCTTGGCGACCGCTACAGCGACCTCAAGGCGCTGTTACAGGGCAACGGGCTGGCGGATGCCACCCGCTATCTTCATGACGTGGCCGATGTGCCGATGGACGCGGTGACCTTTTTACCGGTGATTGAGCACCCGGAAAAGATCCTCTGCGTGGGGATGAACTACGCCGAAAAACGCAAAGAGTTCGACCAGCACAATCCGGCACCGACGCTGTTTGTCCGTTTCCCCGATTCGCAAACGGCGCATAACGAGCCGGTGCTTAAGCCGCGCCACTCGCATGAATTTGACTATGAAGGCGAGCTGGCGGTGATTATTGGCAAAGGCGGCGAGAACATCAGCCGTGAAGAGGCGCTGCGCCACGTGGCAGGTTATAGCTGCTACATGGACGGCTCGGCGCGCGACTGGCAGCACACGTGGTTTACCGCCGGGAAAAACTGGCGTCAGACCGGGGCGTTCGGCCCATGGATGGCGACCGCCGATGAAATACCCGACCCGCACCAGCTGGCTATCCGCACGTGGCTCAACGGGCGAATGGTGCAGGACGACAACACCAGCAGCATGATCCACAAAGTGGCGGAGCTGATTGAGTACATCAGCACCTTCACTCGCCTAAGCCCGGGCGACGTCATTATCACCGGCTCTCCCGGCGGCGTCGGTAAAAAACGTAACCCGCCGCTGTTTATGCAGGAGGGGGACCGTATCGAGGTGGAGATTGAGCACATCGGCCATCTCAGCAACATCATTATGGAAGCGCCAGCGAACACGCTGACGGCAGCGCACTAAGTAAGGCGGCACGATGCACACGCAACTTCCAATCGACTTTCGAGTCACTCTGGTGGCGAAACACCCGGAACGGCTCGCTCAGATTCGTTCGCTGCTGGTGGATAGCGGGCTGGGGATGGACAGCGATATCACGCTGTTTGTGGAAGCCTGGGCCGATACGGCGCTGGTGGGGTGCGCGGGGCTGGCGGCTAACGTCATTAAATGCGTGGCGGTGGATGAGCAATTGCGCGGTGCCAATCTGAGCGCGCGCCTGCTCGCAGAGGTGGAAAACGTCGCGCTGGCGCGCGGCGATTTTCACCTCTTTCTGTGCACCCGCCCTTGTAATAAAGAGCGATTTGGCCGCAGCGGTTTCTGGCCGATTGCGCAAAGTGGGAATAACGCGGTGCTGATGGAGAACACCCCACAGGGTATCGAACGCTACTGCCGTTCGCTGCGTCAGAAACGCCAGCCGGGTGACGCGGTGGGGGCCATTGTGATGAACGCCAATCCGTTCACTCTCGGCCACCGTCACTTAGTGGAACAGGCGGCACGCCAATGTGACTGGCTGCATCTGTTCGTGGTGCGTGAAGACGCGTCGTTCTTCCCATTCCGCGCACGGCTGGAGATGGTCCGCGCAGGCGTCGCGCATCTGCGCAATGTCACCGTGCATGAAGGCTCGCAGTACATCATTTCACGCGCCACCTTTCCGGCTTATTTCCTCAAAGAGTCCGGCAAGGTACAGCAGGCGTGGAGCGAAATCGACGTGCTGATCTTTCGCAATTACATCGCACCGGCGCTGGGCATTACCCACCGTTTTATCGGTTCCGAACCGTTTTGCGCCGTCACCCATCAGTACAACCAGACGCTACACGCGCTGCTGGCCGGGAATGTGACGGTGGTGGAAATCCCGCGCATCAAAATGATGGGGAGCGCTATTTCGGCATCGGAAGTACGTCGCTTACTTAAAACACAGCAGTTTTCTCGTATCCGGGACATTGTCCCGGAATCTACTTTTGCGCATCTCGAAACGCATTACAGCGCGGAAGTCGCATAACTATCAGGACATTATCATGAAAATCGTAAGGGAGGCGCTGGCCGGAACGCAGGAGTCCAGCGACCTGATGGTGAAAATCGCCCCCGCCGACGGCGAGCTGGAGATTGTCATCCACAGTGAAGTGATTAAGCAGTTTGGCGAACAAATCCGCAAAGTAGTGGAACAGACTTTGCAGACAATGGCGGTGCATCAGGGACTGATTATCGTCGAAGACAAAGGCGCACTGGACTGCGTTATTCGCGCCCGTCTGCAAAGCGCAATTTTGCGTGCCACAGAGACGCAACAGATTGCGTGGGAGGCGCTGCAATGAGCACACTTCGCCGCAGTATGCTGTTCCTGCCGGGGGCCAATGCCGCCATGCTCTCTACCGCGTTTATCTATCGCCCGGACTCTATCATGTTCGACCTCGAAGATGCGGTAGCGCTGCGTGAAAAAGACAGCGCGCGCCTGCTGGTGTTCCACGCGTTGCAGCACCCGATGTATCAGGACATTGAAACCGTTGTCCGCATTAACCCACTGAATACGCCGTTCGGGCTTTTGGATCTGGAAGCCGCCGTCCGCGGTGGCGTTGACGTTATCCGCCTGCCGAAAACCGATACTCCGGAAGATATCTTCGAGCTGGAAGGGCATCTTGAGCGTATTGAACGAGAGTGTGGCCGTGAAGTCGGATCCACCCGAGTGATGGCGGCCATTGAATCGGCGATTGGCGTGATTAATGCCGTCGCGATTGCCCGCAGTTCGCCGCGCCTTATCGGTATCGCGCTGGCGGCGTTTGATTACGTGATGGATATGCAGACCGAGCGTGGCGATGGTACCGAACTGTTTTATGCCCGTTGTGCGGTGCTGCACGCGGCTCGCGCGGCCGGTATCGATGCCTTCGACGTGGTGTGGTCAGACGTTAATGACGAAGCCGGGTTCCTGCGTGAGGTTGAGTTGATTCGTAAGATGGGTTTCAACGGCAAATCGCTGATTAACCCGCGCCAGATTGACCTGCTCCACAACGCCTACGCACCAACCCAACAGGAAGTCGACCATGCCCAACGAGTGATTGAAGCGGCGGAAGAGGGCGCGCGCATAGGTTTGGGCGTGGTGTCGCTCAACGGAAAAATGGTGGATGCGCCAATTATTGACCACGCGCAAAGGGTACTTGAACGTGCGGCGGCTTCTGGCGTACGTCGTTAAGGATAAAGCAATGAATCAGACAGAACTTCTTCACCAACATTTTCCCCATTTGCGGGAACTCAAACCGTTTACTTCTGCCCATCATGCCACACCGTGGCTGGCCGACATGGATGCTAAACAACATCGCAAACTGTGCGAGTCGGTAGAACAGGCGGTTGAACGCTGCGGCCTGCAGGATGGGATGACCATCTCGTTTCACCATGCGTTTCGTGAAGGCGACCGGGTGATCAACAGCGTGGTGGCGAAACTTGCGCAGATGGGGTTTAAGAATTTGACCCTGGCGTCCAGCTCGCTGATGACCTGTAACGATGCGCTGATCGAACACATCAAAAGCGGTGTGATTACTCGTATCTACACCTCCGGTATGCGCGGCAAACTGGCGGATGCTATTTCTCACGGGCTGATGGATGAGCCGGTACAAATTCACTCGCACGGTGGCCGCGTGAAGCTGCTACAGGATGGCGAGCTGAATATCGATGTAGCGTTCCTGGGCGTACCGTGCAGCGATGAGTTTGGCAATGCCAACGGCACTCACGGTAAATCCTGCTGCGGTTCGTTGGGCTACGCGATGGTTGATGCTCACTTCGCCCGTAAGGTCGTGCTGTTGACCGAAGAGCTGGTGCCTTTCCCCAATATGCCTGCCAGCCTGGTGCAGGATCAGGTGGACTTTATTGTGCAGGTCGAGAGCGTTGGCGACCCGGAAAAAATCAGCGTCGGTGCGGCGCGCGTCACCAGTAACCCGCGCGAACTGATGATCGCCCGCTATGCGGCAGATGTGATTGAACACTCTGGCTATTTCGTCCCTGGATTCTCGATGCAGACCGGTTCCGGCGCGGCGGCAACCGCCTGTACGCGCTTTATGGAAGAGAAGATGGAGCGTAGCGGCGTGACGGCGAGCTTCGCGCTGGGCGGCGTTACCGGCGGTCTGGTGGATCTGCATGAGAAAGGGCTGATTGGCAAACTGCTTGATACCCAATGCTTTGACGGGCAGGCGGCCGCTTCGCTGGCGCGCAACCCGAACCACGTCGAGATTTCCACCAACGTCTACGCCAACCCGGGCAGTAAAGCGGCAAGCTGCGACCGGCTTGACGTGGTTATCCTCAGCGCGCTGGAGATTGATGTCGATTTTAACGTCAACGTGATTACCGGTTCTGATGGCGTAATGCGTGGCGCATCCGGCGGCCACTGTGACGTGGCGGCTGCCGCCAACCTGACTATCGTTGTCGCGCCGCTGCTGCGTAGCCGTATCCCTACGGTGGTGAAACGCGTGACTACGCGTCTGACGCCGGGTGAAAGTATTGACGTATTAGTGACTGACCACGGTATCGCAGTTAATCCGGCGCGTCCGGAAATCCGCGAGCGGCTGGTTGAAGCGGGGCTGAAAATTGTCGATATCGAAGCGCTGTATGCCCGTGCGGTCTCGCTGACCGGTATGCCTAAACCAATTGAGTTCACCGATAAAATCGTTGGCGTGATCCGCTATCGCGATGGCAGCGTGATTGACACCGTTCGCCAGGTAAAGGAGTAAGGTAATGACGACAATGACACCCGTGAAAATGGGTGTCAGCCTTGATGCGCTGCTGGCGGCGAAAGAGAGCCGTGCGGCGCGTCAGGCTGACTGGTTAACCCACTATCAACAACCGGTTATCTCACTCACCCTGGTGACACCGGGCGCGGTGAAAAACAGCCAACGCTACCGCAATACGATGGGTGTCGCGCTACAGATGTGCGATCAGATGCTGTGGCAAAACGGCTGGTCGGTGCTCGACCGTCAGGTTTTGTGGCTGCCGACCGGGCCGGAAGCCATGTGGTGTGTGGCGCATCAGGCACCGGAGATAAAGGCACACTGTGCCGCGCTTGAGCAGACGCATCCCCTTGGCCGACTCTGGGATTTGGACGTCATCTGCCCGCAGGCGGGTCACGTTGGGCGGTTATCCCTGGGACGGCATCTGCGCCGTTGCCTGATTTGCGATGAGCCTGCACACGCCTGCTCCCGCTCGCGTAAGCATCCCATTGAAGAGGTTGTGGCCTGCGTGGAGAAGATGATTGATGACTGGTTTTATCGCGACTAAACCGTGTACGTCTGATGTTCCTGCGCTGGCTGAAGAGGCGCTATGGCAGGAGCTGGATCTCACGCCAAAACCGGGGCTTGTCGACAAGTTCAACAATGGCGCACACCGGGATATGGACCACCGGTTATTCGAATGCAGTATCCAGGCAATTACCCCGTGGTTTCGCCGATTTGCCGAGCTTGGCGAAAGCTATGCGCACCTGCCCGCAAACCAACAGCTGCGACTTATCCGGCCGATGGGCATGGCCTGTGAGCAAGCCATGTACGCGGCAACCGATGGCGTGAATACGCATAAAGGCGGGATCTTCGCGCTGGGGCTATTGTGTTTCGCCGCAGGGCGTTTGGGCGAGATGAGCCAGGCCAGCTTATGTGATGAAGTGAGCGCCATCTGTCATGGGCTGGTGGCGCGTGAATTAGGGGGACGCCGCTTACAGGCGACCGCCGGAGAGCGGCAGTTCCATCAGTTTGGCCTGACGGGGGCACGGGGTGAAGCGGAGAGCGGGTTTGCCACGGTGCGTCGGGTTTTGCCCGGCTGGAATGGTCGCGGCTTACACACGCTGCTGCTACGCTTAATGGCGGTCAATCCGGACAGTAATCTGGTATCGCGTGGTGGAATGGCGGGACTGCGCTATGTGCAGGGATACGCCCAGCAATTGTTGGCTCAGGGGTGGGATGAACAGGATTTAATGATGATGGATGATGCGTTTATTGCGCGGAATTTAAGTCCTGGTGGTAGCGCGGATTTGCTGTCGGTGGGATGGGTGCTGTCGGGCGTTACCCCCTCACCCTAACCCTCTCCCCGTGGGGGAGAGGGGACCGTTAGGTGCGGTTTTTAACAATAGTGTGCGTTATGTCTTTCTCCCTCTCCCCTGTGGGGAGAGGGCCGGGGTGAGGGGTAGGCACCTTAGTGCGCGACCGGTACCGCACCTGGAGCAACACGCTCATGTTTGTATTTGAACAGACCAACGAAGGCTACGGCCAGAACCAGAGAGTAACCGGCGAAAATCAGCCACACGCTCTGCCAGTCAGTAATGCCGTCAAGAGTGTACATCTCAACCACTTTACCGCTGACCATACCGCCGAGGATGCAACCAAAGCCGTTGGTCATCATCAGGAACATACCCTGTGCGCTGGCGCGGATTTCAGGTCTGACTTCCTTCTCCACGAACACGGAACCGGAGATGTTGAAGAAGTCGAACGCGCAGCCGTAGACAATCATCGACAGCACCAGCAGCACGGTACCGAAGGCTGACGGGTCGCCGTAAGCAAACAGACCAAAGCGCAGCATCCACGCAAAGATACTGATGAGCATCACGTTCTTAATGCCGTAACGGCTCAGGAAGAACGGAATGGTCAGGATGAACAGCGTTTCGGAGATTTGTGAAATCGACATCATCACCGAGGCGTGCTGCACGATAAAGCTGGTGGCAAACAGCGGATCTTTATCGAAGCTGTGCAGGAAGGTATTACCGAACATGTTGGTGATTTGCAGCTCTGCACCCAGCAGCATGGAGAAGACAAAGAAAATCGCCATCCGTTTATTTTTAAACAGCGCGAAAGCATCCAGACCCAGCATACTGCTCCAGCTCTGCTTCTCTTGCTGGTTGGATACCGGAATATGCGGCAGCGTCAGGGTAAACAGCGCCAGCACGATGGACAACGCTGCGCCGATATAGAGCTGCATATGGCTCAGTTCAAAGCCGGAGAAGCTCACGGCCCACATCGCCAGAATAAAGCCGATGGTGCCCCAGATACGGATAGGCGGGAAGTCGGTCACGATATCCATACCGGCTGATTTCAGGCGGTAGTAGGAGATGGTGTTGATCAGACCAAGCGTTGGCATATAGGCCAGCGAGTTCAGCAGGATAACCATAAACATCGCGCTTGGCGTGGTCACCTCGGCGGCCATAAACAGCGTACCGGCGCCGACCAGGTGGCAGATGGCGTAGACCCATTTGGCACTGATCCACTTATCCGCCACGATACCTAAAAGCGTTGGCATAAAGACAGCGGCAATCCCCAGCGAGCTATAAACTGCACCGATTGAGGCCCCGTCGAACTTCAGCGTTACAAACATGTACGAGCCTAGCGTCGTCAGCCAGCTCCCCCAAAGGCAGAACTGCAGAAACGACAGTATCTTAAGCTGCAGCTTTAAATTCATGTTGTTTTCCTCACAAGAATGGCGAGTTTATGTTTGTTTAATAACATTAAGAGGTGGTGTTTGTGCCGATTCTAGCAATGACAACGATGAGACATTGTTAAGCGCCGCATAAAATTGCAATTATTTTTACTTTGCACAACGAATTAGTGACAAACGTAACATTTTCCACGGTGAGGAAGGACAAACCCGCTGACCGTCGGCAAGCCTCTCGTCAGCGGGTCTGATTTGTGACAATTATTACTTGCGGCGATAGCCTTTCTGCGCGGAGTTCACCTTGTAGAGGTAACGGCGCGATTCTGCTGATGGATGACGAGTTGTTAGGGTCTGATAAACGTCGCCCGGCGCCATGCTGTTGATGATATTTGCCGCCTTCACCTTATCGTTAGAGAAGACGCGCAGCACGCTGCCTGCGCCGCCGTTATAAGCGGTGATCACCGCGTAACGACGTGACGTAGGGTTATCAATCCCGCCAAGATAGATATTGTTGAGGATCGCCAGATAGGCGGTACCGGTATCAATGTTACTTGCCGGATCGAACAGGAAGCTGCGGCTTGGCGTACCGGATTTACCCTGTGAGCGGAAGACATCTTTCCCGGCGGTGTGCTGCACCACCTGCATCAGCCCCATTGCATCGGAGCGGCTCACGGCATACGGGTTGAAGGACGATTCGGTCTGCATAATCGCCAGAATCAGCGATTCATCGATACCATATTTACGCGAAGCCTGACGCACCATGCCTAAATATTTATGCGCACGTTTATCAAGGTGGTTCGGTACCAGATTGATGGTCACGCTATAGATAATGTGCAGGCCGCTGCTGCGCTTTTTCATCCGCGTTTGGAGCAGATAGTCGGCAAAGCGCTCTGCGCGCCATTGCCAGCGAATGGCTTCGCCGTTGTTATCGACGACCTGACCATACAGGAACGGTTCTTTGGAAATCTGGATATCGTCGGCGTCGGAGTACAGGTCAACCGAGCCCGGATCGTCACCCATTAATAACGTGGTGATGATGGCCTGACGTAGGCGTGCGGCGGGTTCCGTACCGGCGATAGTCTCAACGGTAATGGTACCGTCGTCGAAGTTGATATGGCTGCGGGTCTGGTAGCCGTCGGTATACTTAACGTAGTCCTTCGGACCGGCTATCAGAACCTCGTTAAAACCCCAAATGTTTTCAATATTATGGGCGAACTGCCCCATCAATATATCAAAACCATTGGTGTCCTTTACCCAGGCCTCGTTATAGGTATCACCCTTTTTATTCGAGGAGCAGGAAACAAGCAGCGGCGCTATCAACGCCAGAGCAAATAGTTTTTTCATCATTCCGGGAGCGCGTGTTGTTGTGGTCTTAAAGGGCCGTTAAGCCCTTACTGCTTTTCAGGCGGCGTGTAGCCTTCAATGTGCACATCTTTGCCTTCAAACAGGAAATTGACCATTTCCTCTTCCAGCAGCTTGCGGTGCTCTACGTTCATCATATTGAGTTTCTTTTCATTGATGAGCATGGTCTGCTTGTGCTGCCACTGTTTCCAGGCCTCTTTCGAGATCTCGTTATAAATGCGTTTGCCTAGCTCGCCTGGGTAAAGCTGAAAATCCTGCCCTTCGGCATCTTGCTGCAGGTAAGTACAAAAAATAGTTCTGCTCATAATCAATCCTCTTGTGGCGCCGAAAGCTAAACGAGTGAATCGGCGCGTAACTGCTGCAACAGGCGCTCAACCGGTGCAGCCAGCCCTACGGCGGGCGGCTGGGCTAAGTTATACCAGAGAGCGCTGCCTTCATCCATGCATGACGCGAATGAGGACACAGTAAGCCACATTGGCACAATGTCCAGATGGAAATGGCTGAAAGTATGGCGGAACGCGGTGAGCTGAGTCAGCGTATCGGCGGGGATCTGCCGCTCGCTCAACCAGTCGCGCAGCGCTTCTTCATCTGCAAACTGCGGGAAACAGTATAGACCGCCCCACAGCCCGCTAGGCGGACGCTGCTGTAAAAACACTTCGCGGTCGTGCTGCATCATCAGAAAATAGCCGGTACGTTCCGGTATTGTCTGCTTCGGTTTTTTGCCCGGATACTGTGCCCAACTGCCGTTGGCCGACGAGATGCAGCCATTATCTAACGGACACAGCGTGCATTTAGGTTTTGAGCGGGTACAAACCATGGCGCCCAAATCCATCATCGCCTGGTTAAAGCGCGACACCCCTTCGGCTGGCGTCACCTGCTCGCTTAATTCCCACAGCCGCTTCTCGACCTCTTTTTTCCCCGGCCAGCCGTCCACCGCGTAGCAGCGGGCCAACACGCGCTTGACGTTACCGTCGAGGATAGGGAAATGTTTACCGAGCGAGAGCGATAAAATCGCCCCGGTGGTGGAGCGGCCCACGCCGGGCAGCGCGGCGACTTCCTCAAAGGTTTCCGGGAAGCGCCCTTTATGCAGCGTGGCGACCTGCTGTGCGGCCTTATGCAGATTACGCGCGCGGGCGTAATAGCCCAGCCCCGTCCACAGATGCAGTACGTCATCTAACGGCGCGTTGGCCAGATCGGTGACGGTAGGAAAGCGTGACATGAAGCGTTCAAAATAGGGGATAACTGTGGCAACCTGCGTTTGTTGCAACATGACCTCAGACAGCCATACTTTGTAGGGCGTCTTTTCAATTTGCCAGGGCAGGGTTTTACGCCCGTATTTGTCGTACCAGTCCAGCACCTGGGCTGAAAATTGCGCGGCTTGCATGGTCAAAGCAGGGATTCCAATATCGCTCTATTTAGGGGCCAAATTGCAGCACAGCGGCACTATGCTGTAAACAGGAACTTTCCGGTGCTTGCATCCGGCAACTAACTTTGGATAATGCCCGTTTCCCGAACACTCTCACAAGCAGACTTAATTTTTATGAAGAACGACGTCATTTCACCGGAATTTGATGAGAACGGCCGCCCACAGCGCCGTATTCGTAGTTTTGTTCGTCGCCAGGGGCGACTGACGAAAGGGCAGGAACACGCGCTGGAAAACTACTGGCCGGTGATGGGCGTTGAGTTTAGCGAAGAGCCTGTCGACTTTGCCGCGCTGTTTGGCCGTGAAGCGCCAACGACGCTGGAAATCGGTTTTGGCATGGGCGCTTCGCTGGTGGCGATGGCCAAAGCACGCCCGGAGCAGAATTTCCTCGGTATTGAAGTACACTCTCCAGGGGTTGGCGCGTGCCTCGCATCGGCGCATGAAGAGGGTGTCGATAACCTGCGCGTGATGTGTCACGATGCGGTCGAAGTACTGCACAAGATGATTCCTGACAATTCACTGAACATGGTTCAGCTCTTTTTCCCTGACCCATGGCACAAAGCGCGTCATAATAAACGCCGTATCGTTCAGGTTCCGTTTGCTGAACTGGTAAAAAGCAAACTGAAGCTGGGCGGCGTGTTCCACATGGCTACCGACTGGGAAGCCTATGCGGAACATATGCTGGAAGTGATGTCCTCCATGGACGGATATCAGAACCTGTCAGAAAGTCAGGATTATGTACCGCGCCCGGAATCGCGCCCGGTAACCAAATTTGAACAACGTGGTCATCGTCTTGGCCACGGCGTATGGGACTTAATGTTCGAGAGGGTGAAATAAATGGCAAAGAATCGTAGCCGTCGTTTGCGTAAAAAGATGCACATCGATGAATTTCAGGAGATCGGTTTCTCTGTAGCATGGCGTTTCCCTGAAGGGACCAGCGAAGAGCAGATCGACCAGATCGTCGATCAGTTTATCGATGAAGTCATCGAGCCGAACAAGCTGGCGTTTGACGGCAGTGGCTACCTGGCATGGGAAGGTCTGATTTGCACCCAGGAAATCGGCAAGTGCACCGAAGAGCACCAGGCTCAGGTACGTAAATGGCTGGAAGACCGCAAGTTTGAAGAAGTACGCACCAGCGAACTTTTCGACGTTTGGTGGGACTAATAGCGTATACGGGGCCAGCATTTGCTGGCCCGATTTGTCTTGAGGGAAAGTAATGATGCGCAAAACGCTGCTGACGGCAGTTCTAACATTCACGGCGATGGCCGCCCATGCTGACTATCAATGCAGCGTAACCCCCCGTGATGATGTTGTCCTCAACCCGCAGACGGTGCAGGTAAAGGGCGAGAACGGCAATCTGGTCATTACCCCAAACGGTGACGTCACCTTTAACGGTAAGGCGTACACGCTGACAGCCGCCCAGCGCGAGCAGGCGAAAGATTATCAAACTGAACTGCGCAGCGCGCTGCCGTGGATTGACGACGGCGCCCGTAATCGCGTCGAAAAAGGCCGCGTAGCGCTGGATAAAATCATCGCGAAAGAGGTGGGTGAAAGCAGCAATATGCGCGGTCGTTTGACCAAGCTTGATGCCCAGCTCAAACAGCAGATGAACCGCATTATTGAACATCGTACCGATGGTTTAACCTTCCACTATAAAGCCATCGACCAGGTGCGCGCCGATGGGCAGCAGCTGGTGAACCAGGCGATGGGCGGGATCCTGCAGGACAGTATTAATGAAATGGGTGCCAAAGCGGTACTCAAAGGCGGTGGAAACCCACTGCAGGGCGTGCTGGGCAGCTTAGGCGGCCTGCAAACTGCCATTCAGAATGAGTGGAAAAACCAGGAAGCGGATTTCCAGGCTTTCGGTAAAGACGTCTGTAGCCGCGTGGTGTCTCTGGAAGACAGCCGTAAAGCGCTGGTGGGTACCCTGAAGTAAATTCTTATCGGCTACCTGTACTCTACAGGTAGCCAAAAAATGCGTTCATTTAGCCTTGTTACATCAGCCCTAGTAGCTGCGGAATAAACAGCGAAATCTGCGGGATATAGGCAATCATCATCAGCGCCACCAACAACGCGGCGTAGAACGGCAGCAGCGGTTTAATCAGCTGCTGGATCTTCACCCCGGAAATTGAGCAGCCGACAAATAGCGCGCTACCAACCGGCGGCGTCAGCAGGCCGATACACAGGTTAGCGACCATCATGATGCCGAAATGCACCGGATTCATGCCCAGCTCTTCGGCGATAGGCAGGAAGATCGGCGTGAAGATCAGCACCGCCGGGGTCATGTCCATGAAGATACCGACGATCAATAGCACGATGTTGATAAGCAGCAGGATAACCATCGGATTCTCAGAGATCCCCATCAGCGTGTCGCTGATCATATAAGGGATATCGGCGTTGGTCATCGCCCACGACATCCCGACGGAGAAACCGATCAGCAGCAGCACTATTGAAGTAGTGACGACGGATTCAAGAATCAGCTTAGGCAGGTCGCGCCACTTCACTTCGCGGTAAATCATCACCGACAGAATAAAGGTGTAGACCACCGCAATGGCGGACGCTTCGGTGGCGGTAAAGATCCCGCCTAAAATCCCCCCCATCACGATAATCACTAAGAGCAGGCTTGGCAGCGCGTCGAGGAATGCTTTCGCCGCCTGGGCGCAGGTCGGGCGCTCGGAAACCGGATAACCGCGACGTTTGGCAATAATGGCGCAGACCACCATAATTGCCAGCCCCATCAGGAGCCCCGGCAGATAACCGGCCATAAATAACGATGCCGCCGACACGCCACCGGCGGTGAGGGAGAAGACAATCAGCACGTTAGAGGGCGGGATCAGCAACCCGGTGATACATGACGACACGTTAACCGCCGTGGAGAATGCAGGATCGTAGCCTTTTTTCGTCTGAATGGGGTGTAGAGTCCCACCGACCGCCGCCGCTGCGGCAACGGCTGAACCAGAAATAGAGCCAAACATCATATTGGCGAGAACGTTAACGTGGCCAAGCGAGCCGGGAACGCGGCCGACCATTACCTGCGCGAGGTTTATCAAGCGTATGGCGATACCGCCGCTGTTCATCAGCGTGCCGGCAAAGATAAAGAACGGAATCGCTAACAGAGCGAAGTTATCGAGCCCGTTAGCCAGGCGCTGGGCCACGGTAATCGCCGCGATATCCCATGGGAACATCAGCAGCATGGAGGCGACGGTGGCGATACCGATAGAAAACGAGATGGGCACGCCGATAAACACCAACACGAAGAACGAACCAAAAAGCGTTAATGCAATATACCCGTCCATTAGCAGGCTCCCTCAGACTGTTTCAGGCTCTGTAAGCCGTTGGTAATAAACCATAATGCGTAAAACATCATGATGATGCCGGTCAGCGGCAGGATCAGGTAGACGTAGCCCATGGGGATCTGCATCGCGGCAGAAACCTGAGAGGTCGCCAGCGTTTTGGCAATCAGCTTCACGCCGCCGGTGACGATCACCGCCCCGGAGAAGATGAAAATTAGCAAGTTAATCACTACTCCCAGCATCTTCTGTTTACGTGGCGTAACCGACATAGCCAGCAGATCGATAGCCAGATGACGTTGCGCACCCACGGTATAGGCTGCGCCGAGCAGGCCTACCCAAATCATTAGAAAACGGGCCAGTTCGTCGGTGAGCGTACTGGGCTGGTTTAACACGTAGCGGCTGAAAACCTGCCAGACGACGCAGACAACCAGCGCCACCATCACCGCCACCGAGAACGCGGCGATCAGGCGGTCCACCGCCTGTTTAATGCGGGAAAATAGAGTCATGAGATATCCTGGTGAAAGCGGGCCAGAGGCTGGCCCGAAACGGTTTTACTGCGCGGCAGATTCAAACCGGGCTAGCAGCGCGGCCTGTTTTGGATCTTTGCTGAAATCATCAAACAGCGGTTGGACGGCGGCACGGAACGGGGCTTTATCGACTTTAACGATCTCACCGCCCATTGCTTTGGCCTGGGCGCGGGTGTCGGCGTCAATTTTATCCCACAGCGTCTGCTGATAGGCTTCCGACGCGGTAGCCGCTTTGGCGAGGATCTGCTGCTGCTCCGGCGTCAGTTTGTCCCAGGTTTTGGTCGAGATGACCAGGAAGTCAGGGATGGAGGCGTGCTCATCTTCGGAGAAGACTTTGGCAATTTCAATATGACGGGTTTGCACCCATGATGGCACGTTATTTTCCGCGCCATCGACCACGCCTTGCTGCATCGCCGTATAAACTTCACCGAATGAAATAGGCGTTGGTGAGCCACCCATTAATTCAATCATTTTAATTGTGGTCGGGCTTGGCTGAACGCGAATTTTTAAACCTTTTAAATCTTCAGGCTTCGTAATTGGTTTTTTGGCATAGAAACTACGGGTTCCGGCGACATAGGCGGAAAGGGCAAAGAAACCTTTTTCTTTGGTCGATGCCATAATGTCTTTACCTACGTCACCAAATACCACTTTATTAAAGTGTGTCTGGTCTTTAAATAAGAAAGGTAAATTATAGATGGCGTAAACATTATCGAAGGATTCAAGATCGCTGGCGGAACCTTTGGTCATATCCAGGGCGCCGTTTTGCAATAACTCCATGGTTTCGCGCGCGCTGCCCATCTGGCTGCTGGGATAAATTCGAATGGTCATTTTACCGTCGGAGAGCTGTTTGACTTCTTTGGCCATTGCCTCAAATGCCTGGTGCACAACGTGGCTTCGCTCCAGGTTATGCGCCAGCTTCAGCGTCACTTTCTCGGCGGCAGAGGCACCGGTAGACAGCAGCGCGAGAAGCGACGCGCAAACCAGAGATTTTGTAAAAGAGAGAGGTTTCATTAATAGGCTCCATGCACATTGATGATCGCGGTATATATCTATCGGGGTAATTTGTTTTTCTGTATGACATATTAACCTGGTTGTCCGACAACTTTACCGTGCCTCGCGTGAATTTCTACACTATCTGCGTGGTTAATGTGTGTTTTGTGCGCTGGGTTATATTAATGACGTATGCGTAATCGGCTATTAATATTTAAATGAAGTGTTTTGTTGGTTATTATTCGAAAAGAATACGGGAAATGATTCGGAATAGTCGATTGATATAATTCGCTATTACCATTATTCGGTAATAGCGAATTATTATGACGGTTTATTCGCTGAGAAATAACTCCAGCAGGGAATTTAAAAACAGCTTACCGTGCTCGGTAATCTGCCAGTACTGTTCGCACTCGGTCAGATAGTTCTGCGCCAGCGCTTCATCCAGCTGCGGGCGGATAACGCTCTCATCCAGACCGGTGTAGCGGCTAAATTCGGCGCGTGGCGCCGGTTCCAGCAGGCGGAAGCGGTTCATAAAGAACTCAAACGGCTTATCGCTGTTTTCTACATCGTGCTGGCGTTCCAGATAGCGGCCTTCCATATAACCGCGAGGATGACGGGTTTTCGCCGTACGCAGAATGCGGCCATCCGGGAACGTCACCTTACCGTGCGCGCCGCAGCCGATACCGAGATAATCGCCAAAGCGCCAGTAGTTGAGATTGTGCTGGCACTGATAGCCCGGCTTGGCGTAGGCCGAAGTTTCGTACTGCTGGTAGCCTGCGGCGGTCAGCAACTGATGACCTTGCTCAAAGATATCCCACAGGTCATCGTCATCCGGCAGCACCGGCGGACGTGAACCAAACAGGGTATTCGGTTCAATGGTCAACTGATACCAGGAGAGATGCGGTGGTGCCAGTTCAATGGCCTGGCGCAGATCGTCCAGCGCCTCTTCCAGCGACTGATCCGGCAGCCCGTGCATCAAATCAAGGTTGAAGCTACGCAGCCCCAGACCGGTTGCCAGGTGTGCAGCACGTTTGGCCTCTTCCGGCCCGTGAATACGCCCAAGACGCTTGAGCTTCTCTTCACTAAAGCTCTGTACGCCGATGGAAATACGATTCACCCCCGCACGCTGATACTCCACGAAACGGTCAGCCTCTACCGTACCCGGATTGGCTTCCATGGTAATTTCCGCATCGGCGGCCAGCGTCAGGCGGGCACGCACGCCGTCCAGCAGGGTTTGCATCGCCGGGCCGGAGAGCAGGCTCGGCGTACCGCCGCCGATAAAAATGGTCTTTACTTCACGTCCCTGCGCGTAGGCCACGTCGGCATCCAAATCGCTCAGCAGATGCTGCACATAGTCGTCGTGCGGCACTTCGCCTTTCAGCGCGTGCGAGTTGAAGTCGCAGTACGGGCATTTCTGTACGCACCACGGGATATGAATATAAAGACTCAGCGGAGGCAAATTAACCATTACGAAGGGCTTCCAGTAACAACTTCAGCGCCTGTCCACGGTGGGAGATGGCAATCTTCTCTTCACGCGTTAGTTCGGCGGCCGTTTTACCTTCGGATGGCACGAAGAAAATAGGATCGTAGCCAAATCCGCCAGCACCGGCAGCGGTGCGCGCGATGACGCCAGGCCAGCTGCCGTGGCACACCAGCGGCGTTGGATCTTCCGCGTGACGCAGGTAGACCAGCACGCAGTGGAACTGCGCCTGGCGCTGTCCGTCTGGCACATCTTTCAGGGCTTCCAGCAATTTTTCAAGATTCTGCTGGTCGCTGGCGTCTTCGCCGGAATAACGCGCGGAGTAAATTCCCGGTGCGCCGCCGAGCACATCGACCGCGAGGCCGGAGTCATCGGCAATTGCCGGTAAGCCAGTGACCTGAGCGGCATGACGTGCTTTCAGGATGGCGTTTTCAATAAAAGTCAGCCCGGTTTCCTCGGCGGACTCAACGCCAAGCTCGGTCTGGGCGACGATATCCAGACCAAAATCGGCGAGCAGCGAGGCGAGCTCGCGCACTTTACCGGCGTTACCGGTAGCGAGAACAACTTTTTGCATGGGATATCCTAATTTGTCAGGGCGTCGACGCCCGATGGGATCTGCTGCGGATGAATAATTTTAACCTGTTTATGTCGCCCGAGTTCGCCTTTCTCGATAATGACCTGGCTTTTGGCGACCTTAAACTGCTTGGCGAGATACTTCACCAGATGGGCATTGGCTTGCCCATCAACGGGCGGGGCGGTGATGGCGACTTTTAGCTCGTCGCCATGTACCCCAACAATCGCGTCACGGCTGGCCTTTGGCTGAATATACAGCCGCAGAACCAGCCCATCATCACAGGGAGTGACGGCACTCATAGCGCCATCCACAGCCCCGGCAGCAGCATATTGCCGGTGGCCTGCAGCACCTCGGCGATGCCCATATTAATGACGTACAGCAGCAGGACCAGAATCATCGGCGAGAAGTCGATACCGCCCATCGATGGCAGCAGGCGGCGGATAGGGCGCAGCAGCGGCTCGGCCAACTGCATCAGCACGAATTCGACCGGACTGCGGCCCTGGCTTACCCAGCTCATGATAGCCATCAGCAGCAGCACCCAGAAAATCAGCAGGCCGATAGTTTTGAGCAGGATGAGAACCGCGGAGATCCAGATAATCGGCTGGAAGGTAATGACCATAAACAGCACGATGGCTTTTGCTACGCACAGTATGAAAGCCAGCAGCAGCGAGGAGCTATCCAGCGGCCCCATCGGCGGGATGATACGACGCAGCGGGCCGACAACCGGCTGGGTAATTTTCACTACGAACTGAGAGAACGGATTGTAAAAATCGCAGCGTGCCCACTGCATCCAGACGCGCAGCAGTAGCACCATAGTGTACAGTTCAAAAACTGTGGAGAGCAGGAAGGTCAACGTCTTCATGGCGTTTCTTGAGGTCCCTTATTTTTTTGTGTAATCACGCGCACCGAAAATCGCGGTGCCGATGCGTACCATTGTACTACCTGCCGCAACCGCGGCTTCCATGTCGTCAGACATGCCCAAAGAGAGGGTGTCTACGGTTGGGTAGTCTGCCTTGAGCCGCGCAAATGCTACAGCCATTTGGCTGGCAACGGCAAACTGCCTTTCGTATTCATGCTCCGGCGCGGGAATAGCCATCAGCCCGCGCAGACACAGGTTTGGCAGCGCGGAAACTTCAGCTGCCAGCCCATCCAACGCGTCTAGCGGAATACCGGATTTGCTCTGCTCATCGCTGATATTGATTTGAATCAGCACGTTGAGCGGCGGCATGTCAGCTGGGCGCTGTTCGCTGAGCCGAACCGCGATTTTCAGTCGATCGACGGTATGGCACCAGTCAAAATGCTCGGCGACCAGGCGGCTTTTGTTGGACTGCAACGGACCAATAAAGTGCCATTGCAGCCCCGTCTCGCCCTTTTCACGAAAGTGGAGGATCTTTTCCACCCCTTCCTGGACATAGTTTTCGCCAAACGCCATTTGGCCAGCAGCCACCGCTTCTTCGACGGCGCTCGCAGGTTTGGTTTTACTGACGGCAAGCAGCGTAACTTCTTCTGAAGCCCGGCCGCAACGTGTTGCTGCAGCTGAGATTTTTTCCCTGACCTGTGCCAGGTTATGCGCAATATCGTTCATATGTTCTGGTGGGTCTATGGATATACAAGAAATCGTGGCGCTTAGTGTAAAGCATAATGTCTCGGATCTACACCTGTGTAGCGGCAGCAACGCGCGCTGGCGTCGAGCCGGGGATCTGGAAATGGCGCCGTTTACTGCACCTGAGCCCGATACGTTGCTGACGCTTTGGTTAAATGAAGCGCAGCAACTGGAGTGGCAAAAGTACAGACAGCTAGATTTTTCGGTGTCGCTGCCTGGCGGTCCGCGTCTGCGCGCCAGCGCCTATGCCCACAGTGGCGGCGTGTCGCTGGTGTTGCGGCTGTTGCCCACGCGCTGCCCAACGCTTGCCGAGCTGCATACGCCGGTAGCGCTGGTGGAGCTATTACATGAAGACAGTGGGCTGATTCTGGTCACTGGTGCGACAGGTAGCGGGAAGTCGACCACCCTGGCGGCGATGGTTGACTACCTCAATCACCATCTCCCTGGACACATTCTAACCCTGGAAGACCCGGTTGAATTTATTCATACCAGCGCAGGCTGCCTGATTTCACAACGTGAAGTGGGCCAACATGCGCCGTCTTTTGCGCAAGCGCTGAGGGTGGCACTGCGTCAGGATCCTGATGTGATATTGCTCGGTGAACTCCGCGATAGCGAAACTATTCGCCTGGCGTTAACGGCGGCAGAGACAGGGCATTTAGTACTGGCGACTCTGCATACCCGCGATGCGGCGCAGGCGATTGAGCGGCTGGTCGATGTGTTTCCCGCACAGGAAAAGGATCCGGTGCGCAGCCAACTGGCTAACTGCCTTTCTGCGGTGGTCGCGCAAAAGCTGCAACCCGATGGTGAAGGGCGGCGGGTGGCGCTATTTGAAATGCTGGTGAATACGCCCGCCGTCAGTAACCTTATTCGCGAAGGTAAAACGCACCAACTCGCCGGTGTGATGCAGACCGGGCTACAGTCTGGGATGCAGACTTTCAGGCAAAGCTACCAGCAACGTATCAAGGCAGGCATGTTGCAAAAGCATGAGTGAGCCTGGCGTTTGCGTAGTACCGCCGTCTGGAACAATGAAATATTGATTCCCTTAAACACATTTGGCGTTAGCATATCATTCATATTAGTAATGTGACGGACGCTTTGTTTTGTTATTAATATTGGATTAATAATTTGTTTATTTATCGCAGCTTGTAAACTTTGATTTTATCACTGTTGCATTAATGTATTTTTTTGTAATGTTAGGGTGATTTTTTTATAGGCGGAAGTATAACTTCCTACGACGTTTATTCTAATATGATAATGGTGCGGTAAATCATAAGGATGAGATTAGTGTAATTAACTGATTACATTGTGTTGCGTAGACTTACAAAAAAAGGTTGATATTCTTTTGACACCTCCAAGGAGTTCGTTCTATGCTATTTGTGTAATTAGGACTAATCTTATGAAATAAGGTTTCACAAATTGATTGGTTCTTATTATTAATGGTATTAGGTTTGCCTTTGCTTTGACTTATTTAATCACCATGATGGTGGATATGAACTATGGAGAGTTTCAAAATGTTTGAAGTGACAGAGAGTGTATCTAATTCCCGTAAAATTATTTTAATCACCCATCCGTCCGTGCAGGCAAACGCGTTTGCAAACTACCTCACTAATTTACTGTCAGTTTCTGTTGATGTTCATAACATCAATAAGCCCCTGGTACAGCGCCTGAGTAAGGGAACTGTGGTGTTGTTCGATATCGCTGTTTCTAACAAAAAGCTGAACGGTATCTGGCGTGACATTATTCGTGCTCAGTTCGACTCCCCACGCCTGCTGATTATTAACAGCGCGCAGAAGTATGAATTATACGAAATGGCACAGTGGCCTGCATTGTATGGCGTATTCCGTCACGACGACGAAGAATCGCGCTTAATTGAGGGCGTCAAAGCGGTGTTAAACGGCGAACAGACGGCTGAATTGAGCGTGATGCATCCGGCAATGTACGCAGTAGAACAAACCCCTGATACGAATGATAGCGTGCCGCTGACTGAGCGTGAATGCGAAATTCTGAACGAATTACGCCATGGTGCAACCAATATGGATATTGCTCGCGCCTTGTTCATCAGTGAAAATACCGTGCGTACTCACCTGTATAATGTTTTCCGTAAACTCAGCGTGAAAAACAGAACTCAGGCGGTAAGCTGGGCGAACGAAAATCTGCGCCACTAATCGATAAACCATTCCTGATAAAACTCGCATTTCAGGAAGGCGGTAAGCGCGCACTGATTTAATTCAGTGAGTTGAGTAAACGACTACCGCCACCGTATATGCAATTTGCAATATGACGAGCGTAGTTATGTTGGCGAGTTCCCGGGATATTATCCCGGGGCCGTCCGCCTAGAAACCCTGCTCGAAGAAGCTTTCCAGAATCACCACGGCAGATGCAGAGTCTACGCTGCCTTTGTCCAGCGCGCGGAATCCGCCGCGCTCAAACAACCCCGCACGCGCTTCTACGGTACTCAATCTTTCGTCATGCAGCGTAATCGCCACGCCAAAGCGGCCATGAATTTTATTGGCAAAATTACGTGCCCGGGCGGTTAACGGTTGCTCGGTGCCGTCCATATTCAGCGGCAGACCCACGATCACCGATTCTGGCTGCCACTCTTTGAGCAGACGGCCAATAATATTCCAGTCCGGCGTACCGTCCTGTGCTTTGATAGCCGCCAGCGGGCGCGCCGTACCGGTAATGCGTTGGCCGATGGCCACGCCAATACTGCGCGTGCCAAAGTCGAATGCCAGCAGTGTTCCACTCATTATGCGTGCCCCGCAGTGCCTGACATGGTCAGGATATTGATACCAATAAGTTTCGCCGCATCTTTCCAGCGATCGCTAATAGGCGTTTTAAACAGGATATTCAGATCGGCCGGGGCGGTAAGCCAGGCGTTATCGAGGATCTCTTGCTCAAGCTGCCCTTTTTCCCAGGATGCGTATCCCAGAGCAACCAGCACGTCCGACGGTTGACGTTCGGTACCCAGCGTTTCCAGTACGTCGCGTGATGTCGTGACAATGGTGTTGTCAGAGATGCGGATGCTGGAAGAGAACGATGCCGGAGGCGTATGCACGATAAAGCCGCGATCCTCTGCCAGCGGGCCGCCCAGCATGACCGGTTTATCCAGACGGATAGACGGATCTCGAGGGTCTGGTGTGATCTTCAGTTTTTCGAGGATCCCCTCGATCTGCAAATTATCCAGCGGTTTATTGATGATGATCCCCATAGCACCGTCATCGTTATATTCGCAGATGTAGACCACGGAACGACGGAAGATAGGATCCTGAAGGGTTGGCATAGCAATGAGAAAGTGATGCTGTAAATTCATTATCAGAGGTTCTTGTCCTGTTTCAAAAAGCAGCAGCACCCAGTATGAGGGGAAAGCGCACTGCTGTCACCAGGCTTGCCCGCTTGCTCAACGGCTCAGGCGCCTGGCTGGCGGCGGGTTCCCTCCCGCCGTTTAAATACAACGTCTTATTTTTGCAGACGTTTTTCGATAGCATCCATCAACATACCGGTGATGGAAATCGGATATTCCGCTTCGATTTCACGCACGCAGGTTGGGCTGGTGACGTTAATTTCTGTCAGGCGGTCGCCGATGATATCGAGGCCAACGAAGATCAAACCTTTTGCTTTCAGCGTCGGGCCGACTTTACGGGCGATTTCCCAATCGCTCTCGCTTAACGGACGCGGCTCACCGCGACCACCGGCGGCCAGGTTGCCGCGCGTTTCGCCACCCTGTGGGATACGCGCCAGGCAATAAGGCACCGGCTCGCCGTCAATGACTAGCACGCGTTTGTCGCCGTCTTTGATAGCCGGCAGGTAGTTTTGCGCCATGCAATAGCGGCTACCCAGCTCGGTCAGCGTTTCAGCAATCACGCCGATATTCGGATCGCCTTCCTTCACGCGGAAGATAGACGCGCCGCCCATACCGTCCAGCGGTTTCATAATGATATCGCCGTGTTTTTCCCAGAACGCTTTCAGCTGTGCTTTATTACGCGTCACCAGCGTTTCCGGCGTCAGGTCGGAGAACCAGGCGGTGAACAGCTTCTCGTTACAGTCACGCAGGCTCTGCGGCTTGTTGACGATAAGCGTACCTTGCTCTTCTGCGCGCTCAAGAATATAGGTCGCGTAGATAAATTCAGTATCGAACGGCGGATCTTTACGCATCAAAACAACGTCGAGATCGGCTAGCTTAATATCCTGCTCGCTGCCGAACTCGTACCATTTATCGTAGTTCTGCTCAACGCTCAGCAGACGCGTGCGGGCGTGCGACACGCCGTTTTCCAGATACAGGTCATTCATTTCCATATAATGGAGTTCATAACCACGACGTTGTGCTTCCAGCAGCATAGCGAAGCTGGTGTCTTTCTTGATGTTGATGCTTGCGATGGGATCCATCACGATGCCGAGCTTGATCATTATTGTTCTCCTTTAACCCAAATCGCCAAAGCGCACCTGCAGTGCGGTGATGGCGGTGAGTGCGGTAGTCTCTGTGCGCAAAACGCGAGGCCCCAACAGAATATCAGTAAACTGGTAGCGTGCGGTCATGGCAATTTCATCCGCTGACAGGCCGCCTTCCGGGCCAATCAGTAACCGTACACGTTCCACCGGCTGCGGCAGGGTGTTAATGCTGGCGCTGGCGCGTGGATGCAGATTCAGTTTCAGCGCATCATCCTGTTCAGCGCACCACGCTTCGAGATCCATTGCCGGGCGAATTTCCGGTACGACGTTGCGGCCACACTGCTCGCAGGCAGCAATGGCAATTTTTTGCCACTGCTGGAGCTTCTTATTCAGACGCTCGGCATCCAGTTTAACTCCGCAGCGCTCAGAAAAAAGTGGCGTAATGAGGCTTACACCCAGTTCTATCGATTTCTGGATAGTGAATTCCATTTTGTCGCCCCGCGACATCACCTGACCCAGATGAATATGCACCGGAGATTCACGGTCATCCGTCTCGCCGCGCTGGATCTCGACCATCACATTTTTTTTGCTGGCATCGGTAATGACAGCCTCAAAAACCTGATTGCTGCCGTCGAATAGCTGAATCGCCTGGCCTTTACCCATGCGCAGGACACGGCCAACGTGGTTAGCGGCATCGTCGCACAGGGGGATCTGCATGCCGACGGTTATCGGTTCTGGGTGGTAGATGCGGGGGATACGCATAGTCTGAATTCCATCTGTAGCTGTGCCCTCAGCTTATGAAGAGGGCAGGGAAAATGAACGATTGCCGCTAGTGTATACGCAAAGTCATTCAAGATGCATCAAGGCGGCAAGAGAGTACATCCCGATGAGCTTATTCAGGTTAGTGATTCGGCAGCCACCGCCGAGGCCGCCTGAAGAATAACGTCTATTAGGTTAGCTCTTTTGCGCCTGGCAAGCCTGCTGCACATAAGGATTGTGATTGCCCTGTACTTTGGCGATGCGCTCGTCTCGCTGGCACTCCCAGCTGCTGACCGGATACATTTTATCCCAGGCGTTGAATAGCTGAGTTTGCTGGCGGGAAAGGGTCAGGCTGTAGCGGTCGCGCATATAGAAGTAAATGCGGGCAATCGCCCCGCGCGAACGTTCCGGCGGCTCGGCGACTTTGGCTTTAAAATCGACCTTCATGCCGCACTGGCCGTACTGACCTTCGCCACCGTTCCACTGGCTGTACATGAAATTAGCGCGGTCACCGTTAACCTCGCCGACGGCGGGCTGCAGGTTATGCATATCGCTTTCTATTTTGCGATACTCCGGATCTTTGGCGCAGTTCTTTCTGCCGCCGTCCTGCCAGCACTGACGCTGATGGCCAAACTGCCATGCCGGTACCACGTGTTCCCATTCAACACGGCTGGCGCGGTTTTCGTTTTTACGCACTTTATAGCCGCACGATTCCAGATCGATAACGCCTTTCTTACCCTGCCAGTTGATTTTACAGCCGCAGTAAAAGTCGCCGGGAACGTCATTATTGACCTTCACGCCCGCCGTTTTAGCCTGGGAAAAATTATTGATGCCTTCGGCCAATGCCTGGCCTGAGAGCGCCGTCGCCAGGAACGCGGCGGCAAAAGACAATTTACGGTACATCACGAACTCCATCTCAAAACGAGTCCGCAACGTAACGAATGTGGTTGTCAGATGCAATCAGTTAGAACGGAAAACTTCCCGGAATTTCCGATAGTTACATTTCTGCAACTAATGGCTCGCCGCAGTGAACGCAGCGGTAGGTGGCTTCACCACGCAGCACGCGGTTATGGCGACGGACGGTGAGCTGATGTAGTTGGCAGCGGCAGCGATAGGGGAAGGTTTGGCGGCGCACGGATTCCAGCTCAAACTGATGCGTACGGCGAGCGGGTACGCCGAGCACGCTCTCCATCATCCATTTCCACTCTTTACCGTGTGGTGGCACACGGCCAAAGTGTTTCCATACCAGCAGATGCGCCAGCTCATGCGGCACCACTTCATCAATAAACGCCTGCTGATTCTCCTGCAATAACACCGGATTGAGGCGGATTTCATACTGCTGAAGCCACGCGGTGCCGGCTGAGGTCCCGCGCTGTTGATAAACCAGCTTCGGTTCCGGGTAATTTCGGCCCAGCGCAAGGTTGGCCTGGGCGAGTTTTTCCCGCAGGCTGCGCATAACGTTTTGCTGGATGACGATAGGAATTCGAGGGCTTTTCATAACGGCTGAGGATAAAACGTGAGGCGGGGGTGGTGCAAGGGGAAGCTTCCTCCCGCGGGAGGAAGCTGCATCAGGTTTAGTCGCGGTCGCCAATTTCGCGCAGCGGACGGCCCTGCATCAGGTTACGTTCAATGTGTTCCAGAGAGACGTTTTTGGTTTCTGGAATCAACCACAGGGTCAGGAAGATGAACAGCACGTTCAGGCCGCCGTAAACCCAGAAGGTGTTGGCGCTGCCCAGCGAATTCAGCATCGTCAGGAAGGTTGCGCCGACAATCATGTTGGCAATCCAGTTGGTGGCGGTCGAGCAGGTGATACCAAAATCACGGCCTTTCAGCGGCTGGATTTCAGAACACAGAACCCAAATCAGCGGACCGGCGCTCATCGCAAAACCGACGATGAACATCAGCAGCATTAGAACCGCAATGTACTGCGCGGCGGCAGAGTGAATGCCAATGTGCATCATGCTGCCCAGGACGCCCATGCCGACGGCCATGACGATAAAGCCGAGAATAAGCGTTGGTTTACGGCCCCAGCGGTCAACCAGACCGATAGCGATAAAGGTCGCCAGCACGTTGGTTAAACCAACGATAACCGTGCCCCACATCTGCTCGGTGGTGTTGGTGTAACCCGCCAGTTCAAAGATCTTCGGCGCGTAGTACATGATGACGTTCATCCCGGTGAACTGCTGCATCACCTGCAACAGAATGCCGAGGAACACCGCGCGGCGGAAGTTGCTGTTCTCTTTAAACAGCGCCCAGCCGCTCTGTTTTACCTTCAGGCTTTCACGGATTTCGTCCAGTTCACGTTTGGCTTCAGCACTGGTATCACGCAGACGCAGCAGCACGCGCTCAGCATCGTTGAAGCGACGTTTGGCGGCGAACCAACGCGGGCTGTCCGGCAGGAAAATGACGCCAATCAGCAGCAGGATTGCAGGGATGATGATAACCCCCAGCATCCAGCGCCATGCGCCGCTGTAGCTGAACGCGGTATCGGACAGATAGGCGCCGAGAATACCGATGGTGATCATCAGCTGGTACATCGAGATCATGCTGCCGCGAATTTTCTCCGGGGCAATCTCAGACAGGTACAGCGGCGCGGTGTAGGACGCCACGCCGACGGCCAGACCCAGCAGCACGCGGGACACCAGCAGTACTTCGACGTTTGGCGCGGCGGCAGAGAACAGGGAGCCGGCAACAAACAGGATCGCGCCGATCATCAGGCTTTTCTTACGGCCCAAGCGGAAGGAGAGCCAGCCGCTGCCGATGGCACCCACCGCAGCACCGAACATCATGGAGCTCACCACCCACTCTTGTGTATGTGCACTGAGCTGGAAATCGGTAGTAATAAAGGGCAATGCACCGGCAATAACGCCGATATCAAGGCCGAACAGCAGTCCGGCCAGAGCGGCTAAGAAACAGACAAAAAAGGTCATTGTCTTGTTAGAGCGACCCTGTTTTTTATTGTTAGGCATTATGCCCTCCAGTTGAGTCATTGATTTTGTAGATGCTTAGGGTAGGAGAGTACGAAGTAAAAAAATGTGATAACAATCACGACTGTGTAATCGGTTACACTAACGTTTTGGTTAAAATTTAGTTAAAATGCAATAAAATCAAATGTCTCTGTATGTTTTTACCGGGTGATAAAAGCAAATAATGAGAATTAACTGAAACACAACGCATAAAGTTGAAAAGGCGTTTTAGTGCGACATGGAAAGGCTTTATCCGCGCCATTTTGATTATGTAATCGCTTTCATCAGTTTGTGTGGAAATGTAAATTCATACGTAGATGGGGGGATAGGCAGGCATAAAAAAAGCCAGCGCGAGGCTGGCTTTTATCGAGGAGGCAGGGCTTATTTCAGGCCAGCCGCTTCACGCAGCTGGGCTGCTTTGTCGGTTTTTTCCCATGGGAAATGTTCGCGACCGAAGTGACCGTATGCTGCCGTCTCTTTGTAGATCGGGTGCAGCAGATCCAGCATCTGAATCAGGCCGTATGGACGCAGGTCGAAGAACTCACGTACCAGCAGGATCAGCTGTTCAGTTGGTACTTTTTCGGTACCAAAGGTTTCAACCATGATGGAGGTTGGCTCTGCCACGCCGATAGCGTAGGAAACCTGAATTTCACAACGGTCAGCCAGGCCAGCAGCAACGATGTTCTTCGCCACATAACGCGCGGCGTACGCTGCGGAACGGTCAACTTTAGAAGGATCTTTACCGGAGAATGCACCGCCACCGTGACGAGCCATGCCGCCGTAGGTATCAACGATGATTTTACGACCGGTCAGACCGCAGTCACCCATTGGGCCACCGATAACGAAACGACCGGTTGGGTTGATGAAGAATTTGGTTGATGCGTTCAGCCACTCGGTTGGCAGAACTGGCTTGATGATCTCTTCCATCACCGCTTCCTGCAGCGATTTCTGATCGATGCTTTCAGCGTGCTGGGTAGACAGAACCACGGCGTCAATACCAACAACTTTGCCGTCGTCGTACTGGAAGGTCACCTGGCTTTTCGCATCCGGACGCAGCCACGGCAGGGTGCCGTTTTTACGCACTTCAGCCTGACGCTGCACCAGACGGTGTGCGTAGGTAATTGGCGCTGGCATCAGCACGTCGGTTTCGTTGGTTGCATAGCCAAACATCAGGCCCTGGTCGCCCGCACCCTGTTCCAGCGGGTCAGCGCGGTCAACGCCCTGGTTGATGTCCGGAGACTGTTTACCGATAGCGCTCAGTACCGCACAGGAGTTGGCATCAAAGCCCATATCCGAATGCACATAGCCAATTTCGCGAACGGTTTGACGGGTGATCTCTTCGATATCAACCCATGCGCTGGTGGTGATTTCACCGCCGACCAGCACCATACCGGTTTTGACGTAGGTTTCGCACGCTACGCGGGCTTTAGGATCCTGCTCGAGGATCGCGTCCAGCACGGCGTCAGAAATTTGGTCCGCAATTTTGTCAGGATGCCCTTCGGATACAGACTCGGACGTAAAAAGGTGTTTTGCCATATTTAATATCACCCAATAGGAATTTGGTTAGCTCGAACTGTCGTGCTGCATAGTCACGATGGAGGATTCTACCACGGACTTGTACGTTGCTGTCACTGGCAGTCTGAGTGTTAATCGGTATAGATGGATTAACATCTGGACGGCTATTTTAGGTCACATCTTCATCCCATTGCCAGTTTTTTTTGAGATGCCTCTCATTCTGCTGCTCAATGGAATGGAAATTTTTCCTGACACTGTCGTCAACGCACACATTTATGTTTTGCTTTTTTCCTGCCTTATGGGTATAAAACGCCGCGCGCGGCTCATACCAATAAGCACACGTCATTTTCTACGTGTCGCCACTTCCAGCCGGGCTAAAACTTTTGCTTTGGCTTGTTGGTTCGTCCTTTTATCTATGTGGGGCGACCGTGGAGGTGATACGAGATAATGAACCGTTGTATTCTGCCGATTTTGTCGTGCCGTTCTGGCGCAGACATACTCCCCGCAACCCCCATTTCTGCTTTGCATTCCAGCCGATGTTATACCCATTTCGGCGCTTCTCAGGACTCCAGAGCCGGTAGGTAACTGAAGACTGAACAAGGGCGCTCTTGCTGTGGCAAGGGTTTTCTCGTGGTTTCGCTGAACCGTCATACCGGGTTCAGATGCGTGTTTTACAATGATATGAATAAGAAACCGGTCGCACAGTCGGCGCGCCAGCATGTTCTGCTGGCTAATCCGTCTGTTTATGGGTTGTTATCGCAACGTTACGCTGCGATAGTAGTTAACTGTTTTACACTTGTTATAAATAATTGAGGTTCGCTATGTCTGACGACATTTCATTGGATTCGCTTTCGTCAGCAGGCGAACGCGGTGTACTACGTTCCATGCAGGAGGTTGCGATGAGCTCCCAGGAAGCTAGCAAAATGCTACGCACATACAACATTGCCTGGTGGGGCAATAACTACTACGACGTCAACGAGCTTGGCCACATCAGCGTCTGCCCGGACCCTGATGTTCCGGACGCCCGCGTTGACCTTGCTGAGCTGGTTAAAGCCCGTGAGGCGCAGGGGCAACGTCTGCCTGCGCTGTTCTGCTTCCCGCAGATCCTGCAGCATCGTCTGCGCTCGATTAACGCGGCGTTTAAACGCGCGCGTGAATCCTATGGCTATAAAGGCGATTACTTCCTCGTCTACCCAATCAAGGTGAACCAGCATCGTCGCGTGATTGAATCGCTGATCCACTCCGGTGAACCGCTGGGGCTGGAAGCTGGTTCGAAAGCCGAGCTGATGGCCGTGCTGGCGCATGCGGGCATGACGCGCAGCGTGATTGTCTGTAACGGCTATAAAGACCGTGAATATATTCGCCTCGCGCTGGTCGGTGAAAAGATGGGTCATAAGGTCTATCTGGTCATCGAAAAAATGTCCGAAATTGCCATCGTGCTGGAAGAAGCCGAGCGTCTGAACGTGGTTCCACGTCTGGGTGTCCGCGCGCGTCTGGCATCTCAAGGCTCCGGTAAGTGGCAGTCTTCCGGCGGTGAAAAATCCAAATTTGGCCTGGCGGCAAACCAGGTGTTGCAACTGGTCGAAATTCTGCGTGAACGCGGCCGTCTGGACAGCATTCAACTGCTGCACTTCCACCTCGGTTCGCAGATGGCCAACATTCGCGATATCGCCACTGGCGTGCGCGAATCCGCCCGTTTCTACGTTGAACTGCATAAGCTGGGTGTGAATATTCAGTGCTTCGACGTCGGCGGCGGTCTGGGCGTGGACTATGAAGGTACGCGTTCGCAGTCTGATTGCTCCGTGAACTACGGCCTGAATGAATACGCGAACAACATCATTTGGGCGATCGGCGATGCCTGTGAAGAACATGGCCTGCCGCACCCGACGGTGATAACCGAATCCGGCCGTGCGGTAACCGCGCACCATACGGTGCTGGTCTCTAATATTATCGGCGTTGAGCGTAGCGAAAACACCGAAGCCACGCCTCCGGCTGAAGACGCGCCGCGTGCCCTGCAAAGCATGTGGGAAACCTGGCAGGAAATGCATGAGCCGGGCACCCGTCGCTCGCTGCGTGAATGGCTGCACGACAGCCAGATGGATCTGCACGATATTCATGTCGGCTACTCTTCAGGCACCTTTAGCCTGCAGGAGCGAGCGTGGGCGGAACAGCTCTATCTGAACATGTGCCATGAAGTGCAAAAGCAGCTCGACCCAAGCAACCGTGCACACCGTCCGATTATCGACGAGCTGCAGGAGCGTATGGCGGATAAGATTTACGTCAACTTCTCCCTGTTCCAGTCGATGCCGGATGCGTGGGGTATCGATCAGCTGTTCCCGGTGATGCCGCTGGAAGGGCTGAATCAGGCGCCAGAACGTCGTGCGGTGCTGCTGGATATTACCTGTGATTCCGATGGCGCTATCGATCATTATGTCGATGGTGACGGTATTGCCACTACGATGCCGATGCCGGAATACGACGTCGATAACCCGCCGATGCTGGGCTTCTTTATGGTCGGTGCATACCAGGAGATCCTCGGTAACATGCACAACCTGTTCGGTGATACCGAAGCGGTTGACGTGTTCGTTTTCCCTGACGGCAGCGTGGAAGTTGAGCTGTCCGATGAAGGGGATACCGTGGCGGATATGCTGCAGTACGTACAGCTCGATCCGAACACGCTGTTAACCCAGTTCCGCGACCAGGTGAAAAACACCGATCTGGACGCTGAGCTGCAGCAGCAGTTCCTGGAAGAGTTTGAAGCTGGACTGTACGGCTATACTTATCTCGAAGACGAGTAAGTTAACCGGCCCTCTCTCTCTGGGAGAGGGGACAAGCGCACATCGCTTGTATCCGCACAAAATAACGGCGATAATTCGCCCATATAAGCAGTAACCCAAATCAATCCCTTCCTCGTCGGGCCTAACGACGCGGAGGGGATTTTTTTTAGCATGATTTTACAAGAGGTCAGCACATGAGCACCTTAGGTCATCAATACGACAACTCCCTGGTTTCCAACGCGTTTGGTTTTTTACGTCTGCCGATGAACTTCCAGCCGTACGATAGCGATGCAGATTGGGTGATTACCGGCGTACCGTTTGATATGGCGACCTCCGGTCGTGCCGGTGGCCGTCACGGCCCGGCGGCGATTCGTCAGGTTTCCACCAACCTGGCCTGGGAGCACAACCGCTTCCCGTGGAACTTCGACATGCGCGAGCGTCTGAACGTAGTGGACTGCGGCGACCTGGTTTACGCTTTCGGCGATGCCCGTGAAATGAGCGAAAAACTGCAGGCGCACGCAGAAAAACTGCTGGCTGCCGGGAAGCGCATGCTCTCCTTTGGCGGCGACCACTTCGTGACCCTGCCGCTGCTGCGCGCGCACGCCAAGCATTTTGGTAAAATGGCGCTGGTGCACTTTGATGCCCATACCGACACCTATGCTAACGGCTGCGAATTTGACCACGGCACCATGTTCTTCACCGCGCCAAACGAAGGTCTGATTGACCCTAATCACTCGGTGCAGATTGGTATTCGTACCGAGTTCGATAAAGACAACGGCTTCACCGTGCTCGACGCCTGCCAGGTTAACGATCGCGGCGTGGACGATATCATCGCGCAGGTTAAGCAGATTGTTGGCGATATGCCGGTTTATCTGACCTTCGATATCGACTGCCTGGATCCGGCGTTTGCACCGGGTACCGGTACGCCGGTGATCGGCGGTCTGACCTCCGATCGCGCGATTAAACTGGTGCGTGGCCTCAAAGATCTCAACATCGTCGGTATGGACGTGGTTGAAGTCGCTCCGGCCTACGACCAGTCTGAGATAACTGCGCTGGCCGCTGCGACCCTGGCGCTGGAAATGCTCTATATCCAGGCGGCGAAAAAAGGCGAATAAGCCTTACACGCTCACTGCTGCTGCGCGACGCATGCGCAGCAGCAGCATTCCCCCCGCCAGCAGCGTGATAATCTGCGAGGCAACCAGCACCGAAAATCCGGAGCTGACCGAACCCACCGACTTCATGACGATCCCCATCAACAGCGGAATAAACGCCGCGCAGATGTTGCCAATCCCATTGATAATCCCATAAGCACTGCCCACCACTTCCCGCGCAGCGTGATGCTGTACCACCGCCGGAATCGCCGCGCCTTGTAATCCCCAGAAGATATTCGCCGAAAGCATAAACAGCGCCAGCATCGCCGGTTGGTGGCTCAACATCAGCGCCATCACCGAAAGGGCCGTGAGCAAACCGCCGGCCACAAACAGTATCGGTGCCTGGTCCGGACGCATTTTGTCGAGCAGGACGCCGCCGAGAAACTTAGAACCCAGGCTCAGGATGAAAGGAATGGCCGCGAGAAAACCGGTCGCGTGCAGCGAGAAATGGTGTTCATCACGCAGCCATGCCGGCAGCCAGGCGCTGCTGCCCCAGAGGTAGCTCAACGTGGCGATTTCAACCAGCAGGATCCAGCCCAGCAGTGGCGTCCGCCAGGCAAGGCTGAAGGTTTGCACAAAGCCCGCGCTGCAGCGTTTGGCTTCTCGGTGAGGAGCGGGGAGAAAGCGCCAGATGAGGCCGCCGCCGAGCAAAAGGTTCATCACCGCCAGCGCGTAGAACGATCCCATCCAGCCAAAGTGGGTCATTGTCCAGGTGACCAGCGGAAAGCCAACCGCCAGCCCCAAAGAGACGCCCAGCGCGGTAACCGCGTTGGGTTTGCCTATCTCATCAGCGCTAAAGTTATCGCTGATAAACCGCGTTTTCAGTGAGAACAGCGGCCCCTCGGCGATGCCCAGAATGATGCGCGCCACCAGCATGCCCATCAACGATCCCAGAAGCGGTGATATGGCGCATACCACCGCCCAAATAAGGATACTGCCCAGCAGGCCTTGTCGGTAATTAAGGCGATTTTCAATAACCGGAGTTAATAGTAAAGCGGAAAAACCATAACCCAGAAGAAAGCAGGTCATTAGCATTCCTTGTAACATTCTGTTTTCATTTAGGCGGAAATGATCGGCGAATTCCGGGTTGAGAATCATCACCGAGATATTTACCCGGTCGACGTATGAAATAATAATTAACAATAGTAATGCTATTGTGCCTTGCCATCTTGCCGTCATAAATTCTGCCTCAATGATTTTTATCGGTTTATATTGTTATTCTGGTTACTATCACGGTTCTAAAATGGCTCATATATGAAACTCATTGTTTTATATATGAAAAATAATAACTTGTTTCATCTATGAAACTGCATCATGGTAGCCTTTAATAATTTTTAGAGACTAATCCAGGAACAAGTCAATATCTATTTTTAAAAAACAGAGGTCATTAATAAAACGTATTCCTGACGTTTCTTTTTATGAAAATTTCATATCTCTGCATTTTTTCGTGATCCTTTGCACACTTAGTTAATTAAACCTCTCGAGATTAACAATTCGGTCACATTCCTACTTGACGTCAGACTCATCGCTTTTATATTGACCGTATTAAATAAGAAACAGAGTTTCATATATGAAACAAAAGCCTGGAGGATCGCGATGAGCTGGATAGGCGTATGTGACGCAGAGCAAGTACAGGAAGATTTCCCTTTTAGCGGCAATATCGAAGGCAAAGAGATCGGCATTTATCTGATCGACGGTGAATATTTTGCCCTGGAAGATGTATGCCCCCACGCCTATGCGCTGTTGAGCCAGGGCTTTGTCGAAGACGGTAAGGTGGAGTGCCCACTGCACGAGGCCGTTTTCGATGTCAAAACCGGCCAGTGTCTGCACGGTCCCGGCGGCCGCAATCTCAACCGCTACCCGGTTCGGGTATTTGAGAACCAGATTCAGATTACGTTTATCGAGGAGACCGTGGCATGAGCGAAACCCAGAATTTTAACCCGGCGCTGCCGGAGAGCCGTCAGTTCACCCCGCCAGCCGAAGGCGGCAACGGTGCGATTCATAAGCCGGGCAGCTACGAAAATCTCATCTGGCAGACCCGCAGCCGCGCCCCTGAAAACTGGGAACTGAATCTGATTGCAGCGCTGGAGACACTCTTCGAACAGGGCGTTGATACGCTCCCTGCGCTGGTCAATGGGCTGAACGCGGCCCGCATGCACGACCAGCAGGGTGAGCCGTGGAGCGACAGCAGCTTCCAGGCATTCTTACAGGTTAATGGTTACTGAGGGCAGGGCGATGACGACGAGCGTACAAAACTATCTCGACACGGGCCTGCGCGGCCTTTGGTATCCGGTATTGGCTAGCTGGGAAGTCCAGTCGGCGCCGGTGGGCATTACTCGCCTTGGCGAACAGATTGTGGTCTGGCGTAACAAAGATGGCCAGGTACAGGCGCTGGAAGACCGCTGCCCGCACCGCGGGGCGCGTCTGTCGATGGGCTGGAACCTGGGCGACCGCATCGCCTGCTGGTATCACGGGGTTGAAGTGGCGGGTAACGGCGAAGTCAAAGATGTCCCCGCTGTCGATAAATGCCCGCTGGTGGGCCAGCAGTGCGTGCGCAGCTATAACGTGCAAGAAGCGCACGGCGCGATTTTCCTGTGGTTTGGGGTCACCGCCGATCAGCAGCCCGACGAATTAACCTTCCCAACGGAATTGGCCGACGGCGAAGCCTACAGCAACTTCCTGTGCACCGCGGCGTGGGACTGTAACTATCAGTACGCGCTGGAAAACGTGATGGACCCGATGCACGGTACCTACCTGCACTCCTCCTCGCACTCGATGGCCGAAGGCGATCGCAAGGCCGATATGGTACTGCAGCCCACTAAGACCGGCTTCATTTTTGAGAAAAAAGGCCAAAGCGGCGTCAACTTTGACTGGGTGGAGCTGGGCAACAGCGGCACCTACTGGATGCGCCTGTCGATTCCGTACAAACAACGCTTTGGGCCGGGTGGCCACTTCTTTATCGTCGGCATGGTGGTGCCGGAAGATAACGATCACTGCCGCGTGTTCTTCTGGCGTATCCGCCGCGTACAGGGCTGGCAGCGCGATATGTGGCGCTTCATGTACCGCAATCGCCTGGAAAAACTGCATTGGGAAGTGCTGGAACAAGACCGCGTGGTGCTCGAAAGCCTGGCGCCAAACGCCCGTGAACACGAATACCTCTATCAGCATGACGTGGGGCTGTCCCGCCTGCGCCGCATGATGCAAAAGGCGGCCAAAGAACAGCTGGCACTCCGGGAACAGCAGCAAGGAGCGGCCTGATGAATGGCCTTCTGAACGGCAAACGGATCGTGATTACCGGCGCGGCGCGCGGGCTGGGCTACCACTTTGCCAAAGCCTGTGCGGAACAGGGCGCGGCGGTGGTGATGTGCGACATTCTGGCAGGTGAGCTTGCCGAAAGCGCCCACGGGCTGGGCGAGCAGGGCTATACCATCGAGTCGCACGTTATCGATCTGGCGGATACACGCTCGATCGACAGCGCGTTCAGCGCGATCGCTGAAAAGGGCCAGATTGATGGTCTGGTTAACAACGCGGCGATGGCTACCGGCGTCGGCGGTAAAAACATGCTCGATTACGATGCGGATCTTTGGGATCGGGTGATGACGGTTAACGTCAAAGGCACCTGGCTGGTCACCCGTGCGGCGGTGCCGCTGCTGCGCGAAGGATCGGGCATCGTCAACGTGGCTTCGGACACCGCGCTGTGGGGCGCGCCGCGTCTGATGGCCTACGTCGCCAGCAAAGGGGCGGTGATTGCCATGACGCGTTCAATGGCCCGCGAACTGGGTGAAAAACGCATTCATATCAACGCCATTGCGCCGGGGCTAACCCGCGTCGAGGCCACAGAATATGTGCCTGCGGAGCGTCACCAGCTGTATGAAAACGGGCGCGCGCTTAGCGGCGCGCAGCAGCCGGAAGATGTCACCGGCAGCGTGGTCTGGCTGTTAAGCGACCTGTCGCGGTTTATTACCGGCCAGCTGATCCCGGTCAACGGCGGTTTTGTTTTTAACTGAGGGTGGAGTGCATATGGCGAACGATCAGGAAGTGAAATATCTGGTGCCGGGGCTGGAACGTGGCTTACAGCTGCTGTTGGCCTTCGGCGAGCAGCATCGCGATCTGACCTTTGCCGAACTGCACCGGCTGGTCGATATGCCGAAAGCCACCGCCTATCGCGTGGTGCAGACGCTGGAGTACATGGGGTTTCTGGAGCGCAATACGCGCACCAATACCTTCTCGCTCGGCATGAACGTGCTGCGTCTGGGCTTTGAATATATCGCCTCGCTGGATGTTGCTCAGGTAGGTCAGCCGGTGATTGAACAGCTGCGCGACACCAGTCAATGCAGCAGCCATCTGGCGATTCGCGATGGCCGCGACATTATCTATATCGCCCGCGTCAGCGCCGCCGGTTCACGGATTAATCAGGTCAGTATCGGTACGCGACTGCCGGTGCACTGTACGTCGCTGGGGCGCATGCTGTTGACCGATCTCTCCCGCGCTGATTTTGAACAGCTGTTCCCGCAGGAGCGGCTGCCGGGTAACACGCCGGGTCAGCTTTTCGAGCGTGAAGCGCTGTGGCAGATGGTGCAGGAGGATAAAGCGCGCGGTTATGTGATTGGCGAATCCTTCTTCCGCCACGGCATCTCTTCCATCGTCTATCCGGTCTATGACCGAAGCGGCCGGGTGGCCGCGGTGGTGAGCATTCTGGTGCCCGCCGAGGAGATCCCGCAAACCGACAGAGTGCGTTTGCAGCAGGAGGTTTGCCTGGCGGCGGACAAAATTTCTGGCTTCTTAGGGCATCTTTCTCAAGCCAGTTAAATCAGTGAGTTAACTCTAGGCGCCGAAGGGCGTCGGGCATGTCTTACGCCCAAATTTGGGCGATAAACGGTAAATGAGGCAACCTGTGATGAGCGTGATTGGAATAGAAAAGCTGGAATTTGGCGTCGATAACCTGACGCATTGCGCCAAATTTATGCATGATTTTGGCCTGACCGGCGACGCCAGCGGCCAGCGTTTTACAACCTTAAGCGGCGCGAGCGTCGAACTGAATGCTACCGATTGTCCCGATCTTCCGCCGGCCTTTGAGGCGGGGAATACCCTGCGCCGCATGACCTGGGCGGTGGCGGACTCACAAAGTCTTGACGCGCTAAGACCGAAACTGGCGGTTCAGCCGGGCTTTCGTGAAGTGGACGGTGCGCTGGAGTGTCTCGACCCGAACGGCATGACGCTGCGGGTGCAGGTTAGCCAGCAGGTGCCGGTTGAACTCAACGTTGAGCCGATTAATCAGTGGGGCGACGTGCGCCGCATCGACACTCCGAGCCCGGTTTACCAACGCGCCGAGCCGATTAACGTCGGCCACGTGGTGTTCTTTGTGGAAGAGCTGGCGGCGGTGGAGAAATTCTATCGCGACGTGCTCGGTTTCCAGGTCTCTGACCGCTACATCAACCGCGCGGTGTTCCTGCGCTGCGGCGCACGCGGCGGTCATCACAACCTCTTTTTACTCCAGTTGCCAAATCGGAAACGTGGGCTGAACCATGTGGCGTTCACCGTGCGTGATATCCATGAGGTGATTGGCGGCGGTATCGCTATGAACAAGCACGACTGGAGCACGTTTATCGGTCCTGGCCGCCATCCTGTCTCCTCGGCCTATTTCTGGTACGTCAACAGCCCAACCGGCGGCGCGTTTGAGTACTACACCAACGATGACTACCTGACGGAAAACTGGCAGCCGCGCGAGCTGGAGCACTCCCTGGTGTCGTTTACCGAATGGGCTGTTGAAGGCGGGATTGATCATGATACTCGTCGCCAGCAGCAGAAGTCGGAGGCGGTATGACGGCGCGCATTGTCATTATTGGCGGCGGTCAGGCGGGCGGCTGGGCGGCAAAAACGCTGCGCGATGAAGGCTTTAGCGGTGAAGTCTGCGTGGTGGCGGAAGAGGCGTGGGATTTTTACGAGCGCCCTCCGTTGTCGAAGGCCTCCCTGTTGGAACCCGATGCCGCGCTGCCGCGTCTGTTCAGCGAAGAGGTGCAGCAGAATCTGAATCTGCGCTGGTATCGCCCGCAGCGCGCTGAGGTGATTGATCGCGTGGCAAAAACGGTACGCCTGAGCAACGGCGAATCTCTGGCCTACGACCAGCTGCTGATCGCGACCGGCGGCCGTGCACGCCTGCCGGGCGCATCGTGGGCTAATCACCCGCAGGTCTATACCTTACGCCACTGGCAGGATGCGCAGCGTCTGAAGCAGCGGCTGGCGCAAAGCCAACGGCTGGCCATTATTGGTGGCGGTTGGATTGGGCTCGAAATTGCCGCCTCGGCGCGCAAGTGCGGCGTTGCGGTGACGCTGTTCGAGCAGCAGCCGGCGCTGTGCATGCGCTCGGTCAGCCGCGATGTTTCAGCGCATTTAGCGCTGATGCATCGCCAGCAGGGCGTGGATATTCGCACCGGCTGCGGTGGACTGGAGCTGGGGGACGATAGCGGTCGCCCGGTGATTCAATGCGACGGCAAACGCGAAACCTTCGACGCGGTAGTGGTGGGGATCGGTGTCGATCTCAACCTCGAACTGGCGCGCAATGCCGGGCTGAACATCGCGCAGGGGATCGTGGTAGATGCGCAGGGACGGACTTCTGATCCGGCTATCTTCGCCGCCGGTGACGTGGCTCAGCACCATCACTATGGCCTGTGTATTCAGTCGTGGGCCTTTGCGCAAAACCAGGCGGTGGCAACGGCCAAAGCGATGCTCGACCCGCAGGCCGCAGGCTATGACGAAGCGCCGTGGCTGTGGTCGGATCAATATCAATACAACATTCAGATCCTCGGGATCCCATCCCGGGGGAGTGAAACCATCGTTCGCGATAATGCCCTTTATTTCTCGCTGGATGATAACGGACGGCTCACGCAGCTGGTGGCGTTTAACGATGCGCGCACCGTCAAGCTGGCAAAACGCTGGATGGCGGCGGGACGAGATTTGTCGGACGTACCGCTCGCTGACCCGACCTTTTCACTGATGTCATTACGCTAAAACACGCGCACCCTCAGGGGGGATAAATGACCACATTAGAGACGAACACCGCGCCGGTTGAGGCGAGCGGTGAGGGCATCCGTACGCCTGAAAAAGCCGTTCGCTGGGCCATTCCGCTGTCGCTGCTGGCCTGCGTACTGTTGGCCTTTTTCGACAAAATCAGCATTGCTGCGCTGTTTTCCGACGGCCATTTTCAGCAGGCGATGGGCATTGATTTCGACACCACGCGCCTTGGTATTCTGATGAGCGCCTTTTTGCTGAGCTACGGTTTCTCCTCCGTTTTTTTAAGCGGACTCGGTGACAAGATTGCGCCGCTGCGCCTGCTGACCGGCATGATGGCAGTGTGGTGCGTACTGATGGTGGCGATGGGCTTTACCCATAACTACACGCTGATGATTGTGCTGCGCATTTTACTTGGCGTGGCCGAAGGGCCTCTGTTCCCGCTGGCGTTTGCCATCGTCCGCCACAACTTTCCGCAGCACCTGCAGGCGCGGGCCACCATGCTGTGGCTGCTCGGTACGCCGGTGGGCGCGGCGATTGGTTTCCCGCTTTCCCTCTGGCTGCTCAACACCTTTGGCTGGCAGAGCACCTTCTTCGTGATGGCAATGCTCACCGTACCGGTGCTGATTTTTGTGCGTATCGGTCTGCGCGGCATTCGTCTGGAGACGAAAACCGCGACGACCCAGACCTCGCAGGACGAACGGCGGGCGGCGCGCCGCGAGCTGTTCGTTAGCCCGCACTTCTGGATTATCTGCATCTTTAATATCACCTTCCTGACCTATCTGTGGGGCATCAACGGCTGGCTGCCGGGCTATCTGATTAAGGGCAAAGGTATCCACCTTGAACACGCGGGCTGGCTTTCATCGATGCCGTTCATCGCCATGCTGGCGGGGGAAGTGATTGGTGCATGGCTGTCGGACCGGGTCGATAAACGCGCCGCCGCCTGCTTTATCTCGATGGCGGGGGCCGGCGTCGGCCTGGCGATGGTGATGCATCTTGATACCCCGCTGGCGATTATCGCCGCGATGAGCTTCAGCACCTTTATGTGGGGAACCGGTGCGCCCAACATTTTTGCCCTGCTGGCTAAAGCGACGCATCCACGGGTGAGCGCCACGGCGGGGGGCATTTTCAACGGGCTGGGAAACTTTGCTGGGGCGTTGTCGCCAGCGGTAATGGGCGCGCTTATCGCGTTCACTCACAGCATGGATTCCGGATTGATTTTTCTGGCGGTGATGGCGGCGGTGGGCTGCTTCCTGTTACTGCCGCTGCTAAGACGTTATTGAGGAGAGTGTCATGACTGATTCAACTGTAACCGCAAAACCGGGCATTAAACCTGACCATCTGACCATGGAAGAGTGGGTCGAATCGCGTATCGCGCGTTTCGAAGGCCGCAAATATGACTGGAATGCGCTGAAGTTCCAGGCCGACTATGACCCGAAATATCGCCGTGCGCAGATGCGCTATATCGGCACCGGGGCGACCGGCGTGGCGAGCGATACCAACACCGTTCCCGCCGAGCATTTCACCTTCTCGACGATGGTGTTGCCGTCGAAGTGCGAAGGGCCGCTGCATCTGCATGATGATGTTGAGGAGGTGTTCTTCATGCTCAAAGGGCAGATCACGCTGATGATCCAGGACGGCGACCAGTACACCGAAACCGTGCTGCACGAACGTGACCTGATTTCTGTTCCGCCGGGAATTTACCGCGGGCTGTTTAACCACGGTGAAGAGGAAGCGCTGATGTGCGTCATGCTCGGCACACAGAAGCCGCATATTCCGACCTATCCGGCGGATCATCCGCTGTCCAAAGTGAAGCGGAGCTAAGGGGGGCATGATGACGGGTTTTCGTGAGCAGGGAACCGGTATCCCGCTGATGCTGCTGCACGGTATTAGCTCCGGAGCCGCCTCGTGGCATAAGCAGATGGCGCTCCCCGGTTTTCGCGTCCTGGCGTGGGATATGCCGGGTTATGGCGAAAGCCCGATGTTAGCCGCGACGCGTGCCAATGCCGGTGATTACGCCGATGCGTTGGCGGCGTTACTCGACAAGGCCGGCGTGACGCAAACGGTGCTGGTAGGGCATTCGCTCGGTGCGCTAGTGGCCTGCGCCTTTGCGGCGAAGTACCCGCAGCACGTGCTGCACATGGTGCTGGCCGATGCGGCGCAGGGCTACGGTCAAAGCTCGCCGGAACAGCGTGAAAACGTGTGGCGCAGCCGCGAGCAGCAAATCGCGTTAGGCGGCGAAATCCTGGCGCAGACCCGCGCGGCGAAGCTGCTGCGCCCCGGTGCGCGCGAAACGGATATCGCCACCGTGGCCGCCGGGATGCGCAAGCTGCGTTCCGAGGGCTATCTGGCGGCGTCGTGGATGCTGGCGCATGACGACATTCACGGCTGGCTGAAATCTTATGCCGGGGCGTTTGAGGTGTGGTGCGGCGAGCAGGATGCCATTACCCAACCGGAGCTGGTACACGGACTAGCGCTGCGATACGCCATGCCGTACATCGCGATACCGCAGGGCGGGCACGCCAGCTATCTCGATAACCACGAATATTTCAATCAACAGCTTTTACGGATTAAAGAAGAGGTGCGCGATGAATGCACAAATTGATGGCCGTGTAGCGGTAGTCACCGGAGGATCTTCAGGCATCGGTTTTGAAACGCTGCGCCTGCTGTTGGGAGAGGGGGCAAAAGTCGCCTTCTGCGGCCGCGATCCCGACAGGCTCGCCAGCGCGCACGCGACCTTACAAAACGAATATCCCGCAGGCGAGATTTTCTCTCGCTGCTGTGACGTGCTTAAAAGTGAAGAGGTACAGGCGTTTGCCGACGCAGTCAACGCGCGCTTTGGTGCCGTCGACATGCTTATCAATAACGCCGGACAGGGCTACGTGGCGCATTTTGCCGATACCCCACGCGAAGCATGGCTGCATGAAGCGGAGCTCAAACTGTTTGGCGTCATTAACCCGGTGCAGGCGTTTTTGCCGCAGCTGGAGCAGTCGGATATCGCCTCAATTACCTGCGTGAACTCGCTGCTGGCGCTGCAGCCGGAAGAACACATGATTGCCACGTCGGCGGCCCGCGCGGCGCTGCTGAATATGACCCTGACGCTGTCAAAAGAGCAGGTGGATAAAGGGGTTCGCGTGAACTCCATTCTGCTGGGGATGGTTGAGTCCGGCCAGTGGCGACGCCGCTTTGAGAATCGTAGCGATAAAAGTCAGGGCTGGACGGAGTGGACGGCGGAGATTGCCCGCAAGCGCGGTATTCCAATGGCACGCCTTGGCAAACCGCAGGAACCGGCGCAGGCGCTGTTATTCCTCGCCTCTCCGCTGGCCTCGTTTACCACCGGTGCAGCGCTGGATGTCTCCGGCGGTTTCTGCCGTCACCTTTAAGGACGCGTCATGAAAAAGATCATGTTAATTGGCTACGGTGCCATGGCGCAGGCGGTGATTGAACGCCTGCCGCCGCAGGTGGCGATTGGCTGGATTGTGGCGCGCGAACCGCATCATGCGGCTATTCACGCCCAGTTTGGCACTACGGTGGAAGCACTGACTTCACCGCAGGAATGCCTCGACGCGCCGGATTTAGTACTGGAATGCGCCAGCCAACAGGCGGTGGCCCAGTACGGCGAAGCGGTGCTGGCGCGCGGCTGGCATCTGGCGGTGATTTCCACCGGTGCGCTGGCAGATAGCGCGCTGGAGCAACGTTTGCAGAATGCCGGGGGCCAGTTAACGCTGCTGTCCGGCGCGGTGGCGGGGATTGACGGTCTGGCGGCGGCGAAAGAAGGCGGTCTGGAACACGTGACCTATCAGTCGCGTAAAAGCCCGGCCAGCTGGCGCGGCAGCTATGCCGAGCAGCTTATCGACCTTAATGCGGTCTCTGAAGCGCAGGTGTTTTTTGAGGGCAGCGCCCGCGAGGCGGCCAGACTGTTTCCGGCCAATGCCAACGTGGCGGCGACCGTAGCGCTTGGCGGCGTAGGCATGGACGAAACCCGGGTACAGCTGATGGTCGACCCGGCCACTCAACGTAATACCCACACCATTCACGTCAAAGGGCTGTTTGGCGAATTCCATCTGGAACTCAGCGGGTTGCCGCTGGCGAGCAACCCTAAAACCTCCACCCTGGCAGCATTAAGCGCGGTTCGCGCCTGCCGTGAACTGGCGATGCGCTAAGAGGTTGTTATGGAAACATTATCGATTTTTATTGGCGGCAGCTGGCGTCTCGGCGGCGGAGAGGCGATGCGCAGCTATTTCCCGGCCGACGGTTCCGTCAACGCTACGCTGAATGCGGCAAGCCTTGAGGATTTGCAGGAAGCGATTGAGTGCGCAGAGCGCGCGTGGCGTGACCCGCAGTGGCGCAATACGCTGCCGCACCAGCGGGCGAAGCTGCTGCATAAGGTGGCGGACGATATTGAATCGCGCGTCGATGAGCTGGCGCGGATGCAAAGCCGCGATAACGGCAAACCGCTGGCGGAAGCGTGCGGGCTGGTGATGAGCGCGGCGGGTACCGCGCGCTATTTTGCCGCTGCCTGTGAATTGCTGGAAGGCGAGCTGCCGACCCCGCGTCAGCAGGATTTGCTGACGTTGAGCCGCTATGAGCCGCTGGGCGTGGTGGCAGCCATTACGCCGTGGAACTCCCCTATCGCCAGCGAGATGCAAAAAGTCGCCCCGGCGATTGCCGCTGGCAACGCGGTCATCTTAAAACCCGCCGAAGCCACGCCGCTGATGGCGCTCGAGCTGGCGCGTATTTTTGAACAAGCCGGGCTTCCTGCGGGCCTGTTGAGCGTACTGCCGGGCAAAGGCTCGGTGATTGGCGATGCGCTGGCGCGCCACCCTTTGGTGCGAAAAATCTCCTTTACCGGCGGCACAACCACTGGACGCCATCTGGCGCACGTGGCGGCGGAAAAGCTGATCCCAACGTCTCTCGAACTGGGCGGGAAATCCCCCACCATCGTGCTGGAAGATGCCGACATTGAACTGGCCGCGCGCGGGATCTGCTACGGCATTTTCAGCTCAGCCGGGCAGGCTTGTATTGCGGGATCGCGCCTGTTCATTCACGAGCAGCTTTATGCACCGCTGATGGCTCGCCTGCTGGAGTTAACCCGCGGTTTACGCGTCGGCCATCCGTTTAGCGCCGATACCCATCTGGGGCCGCTTATCAATGAAAAACATCGTCAAAGCGTGCTGGAGTATGTCGAGCTGGCGAAGCGCGAAGGCGGGCGAGTGCTGTGCGGCGGTGAGGTTCCGGCCGACCCGGCGCTGGCGGCGGGCAGCTTCTTTATGCCGACCATTATTGAGGGGCTGAATAATCAGGCCCGCGTCTGCCAGGAAGAGATCTTCGGACCGGTAGTGATTGCCATACCGTTTAGCAACGAGGCGGCGCTCATTACCCAAGCCAACGATTCTATTTACGGCCTGGCCGCCGGTATCTGGACGCGTGATACCGGGCGGGCTCTGCGCTTAAGCGACGCGCTGGAAGTCGGCACGGTGTGGATCAACACCTACAAAGTCTTTTCGATTTCGACCCCGTTTGGGGGCTTTAAAGAGAGCGGTCTGGGCCGCGAAAAGGGCATTCAGGGATTAAAGGCCTGGATGCAGCAAAAGAGCATTTATCTGGCGACGGGTAATGGCGTCAACCACTGGTGCGATTAAGAAAGGGTGAGCAATGAGCGAAATGATTACCGTCGGCGACGCTATCGCCAGAACGCTGGAGCAGTATCACGTTGAAGCCATTTATGGCGTCATCTCGATTCATAACCTGCCGATTGCCGATGCGGTCGGCCAGCGTGGCAACATCCGCTTTGTGCCGGCGCGCGGTGAAGCGGGCTCGGTCACCATGGCGGATGCCCACGGCCGCTTTTCCGGGCTGGGCGTGGCACTGACCAGCACCGGCGCCGGGGCGGGCAACGCAGTCGGTGCACTGGTAGAGGCGATGAACGCCTGCACCCCTCTGCTGCATTTGACCGGCCAGGTGGAAAAAGCGTGGCTGGATGCGGATACCGGTTTTATCCACGAAACCCGCGACCAGCTGACCTTCCTCAAGGCCAGCTCGAAGCGCGCCTATCGCATCAGCAATGCCAATCAGGCTATCGCCATTTTGCACAAGGCGATTCAGGAGTCGCAAACGCCGCCGTGTGGCCCGGTGTCGGTTGAAATCCCGATTGATATTCAAGGGGCGAAGATCCCGCTGTCGCTGGTGACCGCGCCGGTCAAAGCGCGCGGTGTAGAGAGTGTGGACAGCCACGCGGTGGATGCACTGTGGGCGCAGCTCAAGCAGGCGAAACTGCCTCTGCTGTGGCTGGGCGGTGGTGCGCTCGGTTGCGCTGAGGCGGTGAAAAAGCTGGCCGATGCGGGAATGACCGTTATCTCCAGTACCCACGCGCGCGGCGTGTTGCCGGATAGCCACCGCGCGAGCCTGCGGGCGTTCCACAACTCACCGTCGGTTGAGGCGGTGATGTCGGGCTGTGATTTTACGCTGGTCGCCGGGTCACGGCTGCGCAGCAATGAAACGCGCTCGTGGACGCTGGAACTGCCGCATCCACGCGTGCAAATTGATATCGACCCGGCGGCGGCCAGCCGCAACTATTTGATGGATAACACGCTGATTGCCGACTGCTCGGCGCTGCTGACGGCGCTGGCGGACAGAGTGCAGGGGCGCGAGTGGGGCAACGCGCAGTGGGATGCGCTGGTGCGCGGTGCGGTGGTGAAAGCCGAAGAGGGGCTGCGCGAGCAGTGCGGCGAGTATGCCAAACTCAACGATGCTATCGCCCAGGCGCTGCCGGAGGATGGCCTGTTGGTTCGCGACATTACCGTTTCCGGCAGCCTGTGGGGCAGCCGTCTGTTCCGCGCCAACGGCCCACTCATGAATATTCATTCGTTAGCCGGGGCGATTGGCATGGGACTGCCGATGGCAATCGGCACCGCAATTGCCAATCCACAGCGCAAGGTTGTTGGGCTGGTTGGTGACGGTGGTCTGAGTCTGAATCTCGGCGAACTGGCGACGCTGGCGCAGGAGAAGGCCAACGTGACGCTGCTTATCATGAACGATGGCGGCTACGGCGTGATGCGCGGCATTCAGGATAAGTATTTCGGCGGGCGCCAGTACTTTAATGAGCTGCATACGCCTGACTTTACTCTGCTGGCGCAGGCGATTGGTCTGCAGGCGTGGAGCGTGGATCGGTCGGAGGATTTCACTGCGGTGATGACCGAAGCGCTCGCCATGCCGGGCCCATCGGTGGTTGAAGTCAAAATGGGGCAGATTGGCGCGCTGAAGTTTGCCGGGCCACCGCAGAAGACGCTGTACTAAGGCTAAAAAATGGCCCCTCTCCCTGGCGGGAAAGGGGCCTGTTTATTCTCACCGAACGGTGGGGAAAATCTTAAAACGCGTTGAACGGATATTCGACGTATACGCGAACTTCGTTGCCGCTGACGTTATAGTCGCTGGCGTTGCTGGATACGCGCAGCACCGAGTAGCGAACTTTGAATTTCAGATCTTTCGCCGGGCCGTCCTGGACCTGGTATTGCACCTGGTTAAACCACTCGTGCTCTTTGCCGTTGTTGGTCTCTGCGGTTTTGATGTTGTCACCGCGAACGTAGGCGGTAGTCCAGCTCAGACCCGGTAAGCCCAGACCGCCGAAGTCCAGCGCATAGGACGCCTGCCATGAACGTTCATCTTCACCGTTAAAATCAGACCAGTAGGAGTTTGCCAGCCAGATGGTATTGCCGCCGTCACCGACGCCGCCCTGGTTCTGGTAGCCGCCGTAGTTATAGCCGGTGCTGCCGCTACTTTGCTGGTAGGCGATTTTGAAGGTGTGAATATCCCAAATGTAGCTGGTGGCCAGGCTCCAGATGGAGTTGCTGCGACCGGTATCCAGCGAATCGGCGTACTCCTGCTCAAGGCGAGAGTTATAGCCGTTGAAATCAAAGACCAGCTTCTGCGAGTCGGCCAGCGGCTGCGCGTAGTTCAGACCGAGGTACTGCTTGTTGAGGACATCTTCCACGTGGGAGGCATAAAGAGCGCCGCTCAACTGGTCGTTGAACTGATAGCTGGCGCCGCCGAAGGTAATGCTTTTCAGGCCGCTGTTGTGGCTGTCATCGCTTTTACGCTGCTCGTCGGTCAGGTAACCGGCGTTAACTTCCAGACCGGCGATCTCTTGCGAGGTCAGCATGGTCCCGGTGTAGCTTTCGTACAGCAGACGCGACTCATCGGCGGTGATAATTGGCAGCGCCGGACGCTGGCTACCGTAGCTTAATACGGTGTTGGAGAAACGCATTTTGGCGGTGGCGCCAAACTTAGCCAGGTCGGATTTCGCCCGCCCGTCGTTGTCCTGGGCAAAGAAGTCGATGCCGCCCGCGCCGCTGTTACCGCGGCCACCATCAAGGCGTACGGCGTACTGCGCGATACCGTCTATGCCAAAGCCGATAGGGCCCTGAGTAAAGCCGGATTCGAAGGTGGTAATAATCCCCTGGCCCCATTCGCTTTTATCATGCAGGCCATCGCGATAGTCGCGTTTGATATAGGCGTTGCGTAAAAACAGATCTAAATGACTGTCGTCAACGAATCCCTGACTTGCAGATTGTTGGCTGGCGAAAGCCGGCGCAGAGGCAATAATACTTAATGTTATTAACGCTAATTTATTTTTCACGGCGGGAACTTCTCTATTTATATCACTGTCGAATTGTGTTGTTACAATTTCGATAGTCGCCTGAATACGTGTCAAAAGCAATGGTCGCATCAACGATTGCTTCATCAGTCTGTACGCACAGGGCAGGCTGTGGCTGGCTTGGCTTCGAAGGTATGGACTATTTGAATATGTGGCTAAAAGCCTTTCATGGAGAGGAATAATATACTTATATATTCATTTATAGGATGAGTGAAGGTGCTGTACGGTTATTGCTAATATATTCTTCGTGGTTGAAGTTTGCATATATTTAACGGTTTGTGCGCTTAAGTTATCAATTAATGCCGTTTAGCTATTTTTAATATTTTTTGCTTATTATAGCAAGGGGGCAATATTGCCCCCCGTAAAATGATTATTTAATGCCGTCGGCATTCAGGCGATCGCGGATGTGCTGCGCACGTTCCTGCGAGCCAGGGTGATCGTCAAACATCGAGCTTTGGCGGCCATCTTCCAGTTTCGCCAGCTTCTCAAAGCTGGTGGCAAGTCCGGTTGGGTTAATGCCGCGTTTGCGCAGCAGGTCGTAGGAATAGTCGTCCGCTTCTGACTCCTGGCGCTGGGAGAACTGTGAATTAACCAGCTTCTCACCCAGATCGCCCAACTGCGACTGTGACAAGCTACCGACGATGCCGCCCGCCGAGGCTGCCGCCGCGCGGAGCGCGTTGGTACCGATGGCCACCTGCATGCCTTTCTTCACGTGGCCTAACGCGACGTGGCCCATTTCGTGGCCGACAACCGCTTCGACTTCATTATCGTTCATCAGATCCATCAGGCCGCTGTACACGCGGATGCAGCCGTTGGCCATAGCGAAGGCGTTAACATCTTTCGCCACATAGACTTTGTAGTTCACCGGCTGGCCGTTGATGTTGTCGCCAAGGGCTGCGGCAATCTTATTCAATCGTTTAACGTAGTCGCTGCCGGCCGGAGCGATGGTAGCTTTGCTGTCCATATCCTTGCAGGCCTGATCGCTCAGAGCTTGTACCTGCTGATCGCTCAAGGAGAACGCCTGCAGTGCGCCTGTGCTTGAGTTTAATAAGCCATTTGAATCCATATTCTGGCAGCCGCTAAGCAGTAAAGTCGCGCCGAAAGCCAGAACAATCGCCCGTTTTTTCATGAGAGTGCTTCCAAAGTCGTTTATCTGATAGTGCCCTGGAATCGTATCGCCAGAGTGACGTTAAGTATAAAGAATATCGTAAGTTGCGGGCGAGCAGATTACATCTTGTTAACCTCTGTTCCAGAGATTTCTGAATTCGCAAAAGGATGCTCCATGTACATGCTTTGTCGCATAGGTTACATTGTTGGCACTTTTTTCTGGCACAGCCCGTAACGTGCGCGCCTCGTGGCGTTAGGGTTAGCCTTCAACAGTCCGAACTGGAGTCAAAATGTCCTCACGTAAAGAGCTTGCTAATGCTATTCGTGCGCTGAGCATGGACGCAGTACAGAAAGCCAAATCCGGTCACCCGGGTGCCCCTATGGGTATGGCTGACATTGCCGAAGTCCTGTGGCGTGATTTTATGAACCATAACCCGCAAAATCCGTCCTGGGCTGACCGTGACCGCTTTGTGCTGTCTAACGGCCACGGCTCCATGCTGATCTATAGCCTGCTGCACCTCACCGGCTACGATCTGCCGATGTCCGAGCTGAAAAACTTCCGTCAGCTGCACTCCCAGACTCCGGGCCACCCGGAAGTCGGCTACACCGCAGGTGTTGAAACCACCACTGGCCCACTGGGTCAGGGCATTGCTAACGCCGTGGGCATGGCGATTGCAGAAAAAACGCTGGCGGCACAGTTCAACCGTCCTGGCCACGACATCGTTGACCACTTCACCTATGCATTCATGGGCGACGGCTGCATGATGGAAGGCATTTCTCACGAAGTGTGCTCCCTGGCCGGTACCCTGAAACTGGGCAAACTGGTTGCGTTCTACGATGACAACGGCATCTCCATCGACGGCCACGTTGAAGGCTGGTTCACCGATGACACCGCGAAACGTTTTGAAGCCTACAACTGGCATGTTATTCGTGGTATCGACGGTCACGATGCTGAAGCGATTAAACGCGCAGTAGAAGAAGCCCGTGCTGTTACCGACAAACCGTCCCTGCTGATGTGCAAAACCATCATCGGTTTCGGTTCTCCGAACAAGCAAGGTACTCACGATTCCCACGGTGCGCCGCTGGGTGACGCTGAGATCGCACTGACCCGCGAACAGCTGGGCTGGAAATATGCACCGTTTGAAATCCCAGCTGACATCTATGCGCAGTGGGATGCAAAAGCGGCAGGCCAGGCAAAAGAAGCTAGCTGGAACGAGAAATTTGCTGCTTACGCGAAAGCCTTCCCTCAGGAAGCGGCTGAATTCACCCGTCGTATGAAAGGTGATATGCCAGCAGACTTCGACGCGAAAGCGAATGAGTTCATCGCTAAACTGCAGGCGAATCCATCCAAAATCGCGAGCCGTAAAGCTTCTCAGAACGCGATTGAAGCCTTTGGTCCATTGCTGCCAGAATTCCTCGGCGGTTCTGCTGACCTGGCGCCGTCTAACCTGACTATCTGGTCCGGTTCTAAAGCAATCAACGAAGACATCGCGGGTAACTATATCCATTACGGCGTGCGTGAATTCGGTATGACCGCTATTGCCAACGGTATCTCCCTGCACGGCGGCTTCCTGCCATACACCTCTACCTTCCTGATGTTCGTTGAATACGCACGTAATGCCGTACGTATGGCTGCGCTGATGAAAAAACGTCAGGTCATGGTATATACCCACGACTCCATCGGTCTGGGCGAAGATGGCCCAACTCACCAGCCGGTAGAGCAGGTTGCTTCTCTGCGTGTGACCCCGAACATGTCCACATGGCGTCCATGTGACCAGGTTGAATCTGCGGTAGCGTGGAAATACGGCGTAGAGCGTCAGGACGGCCCAACCGCGCTGATCCTCTCCCGTCAGAACCTGGCACAGCAGGAACGTACCGAAGAGCAGCTGGCGAACATCGCTCGCGGTGGCTACGTGCTGAAAGACTGCGCGGGTCAGCCTGAGCTTATCTTCATCGCGACCGGTTCTGAAGTTGAGCTGGCGGTTGCCGCTTACGAAAAACTGACCGCCGAAGGCGTGAAGGCGCGCGTGGTTTCCATGCCGTCAACCGACGCATTCGACAAGCAGGACGCGGCTTACCGTGAATCCGTACTGCCGAAAGCGGTTTCCGCTCGCGTGGCAGTGGAAGCGGGTATCGCTGACTACTGGTTCAAATACGTGGGTCTGAACGGCGCTATCGTCGGTATGACCACCTTCGGCGAGTCTGCTCCGGCAGAGCTTCTGTTCGAAGAGTTCGGCTTCACCGTCGACAATGTTGTCGCGAAAGCGAAAGCGCTGCTGTAGTTTTAAGGCAGTGGAAAACGGGTCGCTCAGGCGGCCCGTTTTTTTTTGTCCAGGCGAAAGGTCAGGCGTTGGCTGCGCGTAGTTGGCCGTTTTCAAGGCGAACCACGCGAGGAAAGTGGCGCTGGGTAAAGCGGCTGTCGTGGCTGATGGCGACGACGCTGGTACCTCTCTGACGGCAAACCGCCAGCCAGTTTTCGAATACGGCCAGCCAATGGGCATCAAAATCGCGGCTCGGTTCGTCGAGCATCAGAATCGCTGGCGCCATCGCTTCAAGACTGGCGACGGCGACCATCCGTCGCTGGGCGGTGTGTAAATCCAATGGGTGCGCTTCGGCAACGTCAGTTAATTGACACAATTGCAGGGCATCTGCGGTACGTTGCGCAACTTCAACTTCAGGCATTTTTTGCAGCCGCAGGCCAAAGGCCACTTCTTCTGCCACATTGCTGTGAAATATTTGATTTTCTGCTTCCTGAAACAGCACGCCAATCAGCGTTGCGCGCTCACGGTTTTTCAGTTGCGCAATCGGGCTGTCGTGTAGTGTTATCGTGCCGGACTCCGGTGACAATAAGCCCGCCATCACCCGCAGTAGCGTGGATTTCCCCGCGCCATTGTCACCGGTTAACGCCAGCCATTCCCCAGCGCTAAGCTGCAGCGAGATATCGTTCAGACAAGATGTTGGTGCACCCGGCCAGCGAAAACCCACCTGATTTAAGATCAACATAGCGGCATCAACGCTCCGTTTTGCAACTGCCAGGCTTGCTGGCTGTAGGTGAGAAAGGGGGGAGTGTGGCGTTCGAACAGGATAACCAGCGAGCCCGGCGCCTGTGCCCAGCTCTGCAGGCGCGCCAGGAGCCGGTCGGTTATCTCGGCTGTCAGACGACTGAATGCTTCGTCGAGGATTAAAATTTTCGGCTGCATCGCCAGCGCGCAGGCTATCACCACCCGCTGGGTTTCACCGCCGGAGAGGGTTCCCGGATGACGCTGACGCAGCGGCTGGCATTCCGTCAGGGTCAGCGCGTTATCTATCCGGCGCAGAATTTCATCTTCTGGCAGACAAAGGTTCTCCGGGCCAAAAGCCACCTCTTCCTCCACGCTGAAGGTACAGCCCGATAGTTGCAGGTAGGGCGATTGTTGGACCAGTTGAATGGTTTGCGACTGTTCGACCAGAGAGAGCTGGCCGATGGGCGATCCCAGCAGCTTTCCAATACCCTCAATGCTGCCGGGCAGAAAATCCGGATACCAGCCGGCCATCAGCTGTGCCAGCGTACTTTTACCACTGCCGTTATCGCCAAAAATAGCGACCATGCCGGGGGCATCGTAGTGAAAGTTGATACTGGCCGATGGACGCGCTGCGTGGGTTGGCAGATAGCGAAACTGTTCTAACGTAACCATAGCCATACCCCTGTTTCGATTAGCATCGCTAGCACCATGGTGTATCGGGCCGCACGTTGCAAAGCGCTGTCCTCGGGAGCCCATAGGGTCGTGCGCCGAGGATGCAGACGAAAAGCTCGCATATCGAGTGCGGCACCGCGAACCACCAAATCGTTGAGCGCATTGTGCGTCAGTGGGACTATCAGCGCGGGCATCGCACGCAGGCGCTGATACCAGCGTTCATCAAGCGGTACACCGCGTGCTCGCTGGGCCTCGTGAATAATAGTCAGCTGTCGTTTGAGCTGCTCAACGACCAGCAGCGGGCCGGCAAACAGATAGGCCACGCCGGGCGGTAGGCGAGAGGCAAACAGGGCGCGGATAAACCGCGATATCGGGACGTAGTGCATCCAAAGCTGCGACGTCGAGACAATCGCCAGGATCCGCAGCCACAGCGTGGTGGCATCGGCCCAGCGTTCCGGCGTGCGCGGTTGCCCGCTAATCCACTGCGTTAGCCAACCGCCGTGGACCAGCCACAGGCCAATGCCCAATGGAATCATCAACCAGACCACATACTTTGCCCGGGGGCGCGTGGCCTTCATGCACAGCAACAGCAGGAATACCGTCGCGCTGTAAACGTTAAGCGCGATGCCGGCTGGCAGCAGTAGCGTGGAGCACGCGGCGAGCGCCCACAGGGTCAGTGAGGTAAACGGATGCATTTAGCGTACGGCGGCCATCGTCGGGAAGTGACGCGTGGTGCGCAACGGGAGTTGACGCAGCAGCACCCAGACAATCACCGCCGTCAGAATTTTATCCACCAGATTGGCGCCCACTACCGTGACGGCAACGGACTCCATCAGATCCTGACCAGCCGAGTGCATCCAGGCGACAAATAAATCGGCGCCGCTGCCGGTGACGCCGCCAAACAGCGTGGTGCGGATAGGCACGGCAACGATGGTCACGGCAAGGGTAATGACTACGCCGCTAGCCACCACTTTGGGTAAGGTGCGAAACCAGCCTGCACGCGCCAGCCATCCGGCGACGAGACCGATAACCATCGCTACCGGCGCGAAGGCGGCGGCGATAGGATCGGTCAGGATCCCCCACAGCAGGTTGGTGAGCAATCCGGTTAACATTCCCACCACCGGGCCCAGCAGCACCGCGCTGATTAAGGTGCCAATGGAGTCGAGAAAAATCGGCAGTTTCAACATGCTGATGAGCTGGCCACCGACCATATTGATAGCGATAGCAATGACAATCAGCGCCAGGGACTGGCTGGAAAATTGGCGACGCGCCATAAAAACCTCTTATCAGTGAATTTTATCGGGAAGTAATAACCAGTTCGTCGTAGCCAGAAACGGCACACGGCTGGCGGCTAAATGCCAGTGCGTTGAGCTCGCCAATGACCAGTTCAAGCGTGGTTCGCACGGTGCAGCCCGGCATCATGTGGCCACCCAGCATCGCCCCCTGCGGGTCAGAGACCGCCAGGTGGAGATGTTCGCCGGTGAGTTCCAGTGTGCCGTTAAGGGAAATGACTTCAAACGTGCCGTTCAACAGGGTGGTTTCGTCCTGACCGGCATAACGTAAGGCAACGTCCGTCAGGCTTCCGGTACAACCGGCAATCCACGCGGCCTGTAGCGAGTTCTGTTGGATAAATTCGTGAAGCTGAGCGAAGACTTCCTGACCCGGAAGTAAGCGAAGCGCATAAAAGCGAGCGGTTGAAGAGTGGGGCGCAATCATGTTTGGGGGACTCCGAGACTCGGACGTGGCGGTGATAATATCGACACTGGATAATTTGCTTTCTGATATAAATCAGGATTTACGCCGCAGCAACGAAATTATCTTGCTACGCTTATGCACAATTCTGGGATGTGGAATAAATTGGCCTTCTCATTGCGCAAAAATGTGACGTAAGTCAGATAACCGCTTTCTGTAACTGGACAATCATTCCTTTTATTCCGTGTTTCGCTTATTCTAGCTGAAGCGTTTCAGTTGGCAGTTTGTTCGACATTTAACCAATCAGTCACTGTTTGTGGCGGGTAAGGTTTCCCAGAACTCGTGGCTGCATTACTCTGTGAGCCACTTTGCTTCGGGATAACCTTGCAGGAGACCTATGACCGTACGCGTAGCGATTAATGGCTTCGGTCGCATTGGACGTAACGTGGTTCGTGCTTTGTATGAATCCGGACGCCGTGCGGAAATTACCGTAGTGGCTATCAACGAACTGGCCGATGCTGCCGGCATCGCGCATTTGTTGAAGTATGACACCAGTCATGGGCGCTTTGCCTGGGATGTCCGCCAGGAGCGAGAGCAGCTCTACGTCGGCGACGATTCCATCCGTCTCCTGCACGAGCGCTCAATAGACGCGCTTCCCTGGCGTGAACTGTCGGTGGATGTGGTGTTGGACTGTACCGGCGTATACGGTACGCGCGAAGACGGCGAAGCCCATATTGCCGCCGGCGCGAAGAAGGTGCTCTTTTCACATCCTGGCAGCAACGATCTTGACGCCACTGTCGTATTCGGCGTTAACCAACATGAACTGCGCGCGGAACACCGTATTGTTTCCAATGCCTCCTGTACCACGAATTGCATCATTCCCGTCATCAAATTGTTAGATGATGCTTACGGCATTGAATCAGGTACGGTCACGACTATTCACTCCGCGATGCATGACCAACAGGTGATTGACGCTTATCACCCAGATTTACGCCGCACGCGCGCGGCAAGCCAATCGATCATTCCGGTAGATACTAAACTTGCGGCGGGTATTGCCCGTATTTTCCCTAAGTTTAGTGACCATTTCGAGGCGATTGCGGTGCGCGTACCGACCATCAACGTGACGGCTATTGACCTGAGCGTAACGGTGAAGAAGCCGGTAAAAGCCCATGAAGTCAACCAGTTGCTGCAAAAAGCAGCACAGGGTACATTTCATGGTATAGTTGACTATACGGAATTACCGTTGGTCTCGACTGATTTTAATCACGACCCGCACAGTGCCATTGTTGATGGCACGCAGACGCGGGTGAGTGGAGCACATCTGATCAAAACGCTGGTCTGGTGTGATAACGAATGGGGCTTTGCTAACCGAATGCTCGACACGACGTTAGCAATGGCAGCTATTGGTTTCAGGCTCGACGCTTGAGCGTCGACAAAACTTTAAGTATCAACGAGAGGATTCACCATGTCTGTAATTAAGATGACCGATCTGGATCTGGCTGGTAAACGCGTTTTCATCCGTGCGGACCTGAACGTACCAGTTAAAGAAGGGAAAGTAACCAGCGACGCGCGTATCCGTGCATCTCTGCCGACCATTGAGCTGGCTCTGAAGCAGGGCGCAAAAGTGATGGTCACTTCTCACCTGGGTCGTCCGACCGAAGGCGAGTACAACGAAGAATTCTCTCTGCTGCCGGTTGTTAATTATCTGAAAGACAAACTGTCTGCTCCAGTACGTCTGGTTAAAGATTACCTGGACGGCGTTGAAGTTGCGGCCGGTGAGCTGGTTGTTCTGGAAAACGTTCGCTTTAACAAAGGCGAGAAAAAAGACGACGAAGCGCTGTCTAAGAAATATGCCGCACTGTGCGACGTATTCGTGATGGACGCATTCGGTACTGCACACCGTGCACAGGCTTCTACTCACGGTATCGGCAAATTTGCTGACGTCGCTTGCGCAGGTCCACTGCTGGCCGCTGAGCTGGACGCACTGGGTAAAGCTCTGAAAGAACCAGCACGCCCAATGGTTGCTATCGTTGGCGGTTCTAAAGTTTCTACCAAACTGACCGTTCTGGATTCCCTGTCTAAAATCGCTGACCAGCTGATCGTTGGTGGTGGTATCGCTAACACCTTCGTTGCTGCTCAAGGCCACAACGTCGGTAAATCCCTGTACGAAGCGGATCTGGTTGACGAAGCAAAACGTCTGCTGACCACCTGCGATATCCCAGTCCCAACTGACGTTCGCGTAGCGACCGAGTTCTCTGAAACTGCGGCAGCTACCCTGAAGTCTGTTAACGACATCAAAGATGACGAGCAGATTCTGGATCTGGGCGACGCTTCTGCACAGCAGCTGGCTGACATCCTGAAAAACGCCAAAACCATTCTGTGGAACGGTCCGGTTGGCGTGTTTGAATTCCCGAACTTCCGTAAAGGGACTGAAATCGTGGCTAACGCTATCGCAGACAGCGAAGCGTTCTCCATCGCAGGCGGCGGCGATACTCTGGCTGCTATCGACCTGTTCGGTATTTCCGACAAAATTTCCTACATCTCTACTGGCGGCGGCGCATTCCTCGAATTCGTGGAAGGCAAAGTACTGCCAGCAGTAGCAATGCTCGAAGAGCGCGCTAAGAAGTAAGCCATTTAAGGGCAGGGAAACCTGCCCCATTATTAACGCGCTTTAGGGCGCGCCCCTTTCCAAGGCCGAAGATACAGGACTCGTAACATGTCTAAAATTTTTGATTTCGTAAAACCAGGCGTAATCACTGGTGATGACGTACAGAAAGTTTTCCAGGTAGCAAAAGAAAACAATTTTGCTCTGCCAGCCGTTAACTGCGTCGGTACTGATTCCATCAACGCCGTACTGGAAACCGCAGCAAAAGTTAAAGCACCGGTTATCGTACAGTTCTCCAACGGCGGCGCTGCGTTCATCGCAGGCAAAGGCGTGAAAACCGACGTTCCTCAGGGTGCTGCAATCCTGGGCGCTATCTCTGGTGCACATCACGTTCACCAGATGGCTGAGCACTACGGTGTTCCAGTTATCCTGCATACTGACCACTGCGCGAAGAAACTGCTGCCGTGGATCGACGGTCTGCTGGACGCAGGTGAAAAACACTTTGCCGCTACCGGTAAACCACTGTTCTCTTCTCACATGATCGACCTGTCTGAAGAATCCCTGCACGAAAACATCGAAATCTGCTCCAAATACCTGGCGCGCATGTCCAAAATGGATATGACCCTGGAAATCGAACTGGGTTGCACCGGCGGTGAAGAAGACGGCGTGGACAACAGCCACATGGACGCTTCTGCACTGTACACTCAGCCAGAAGACGTTGATTACGCTTACACCGAGCTGAGCAAAATCAGCCCGCGTTTCACCATCGCGGCTTCCTTCGGTAACGTACACGGCGTGTACAAACCAGGTAACGTGGTTCTGACCCCAACTATCCTGCGTGATTCTCAGGACTATGTTGCTAAGAAACACAACCTGCCGCACAACAGCCTGAACTTCGTCTTCCACGGCGGTTCCGGTTCTTCTGCTCAGGAAATCAAAGATTCCGTAAGCTACGGCGTAGTGAAAATGAACATCGATACCGACACCCAGTGGGCAACTTGGGAAGGTATCCTGAACTACTACAAAGAAAACGAAGCTTACCTGCAGGGTCAGCTGGGCAACCCGAAAGGCGAAGACCAGCCGAACAAGAAATACTACGATCCACGCGTATGGCTGCGTGCCGCTCAGACTTCTATGATCGCCCGTCTGGAACAGGCTTTCACTGAACTGAACGCGAAAGACGTTCTGTAAGAAAAGACCGACTTTTCTGCAAAAGCCCGCCTTATGGCGGGCTTTTTTATTGTCTTTTCAATGTTATGGTCAGGCGTAGAAATGTGATCAATTTGGCAAAATGCTAATTTTTTGTTTACTCTTTATACCTGCCTGTACTTTTTCAGGCCGCTTTTTGTTTCCCATAAGGAATATTGAATGGAAGATTTAAACGTTGTCGATAGCATAAATGGCGCAGGTACGTGGCTGGTGCGCAATCAGGAATTACTGCTGAGTTATGCCGTCAATATCGTTGCGGCAATTGCCATTGTCATCGTTGGGATGATTGTGGCGCGTATTGTATCGAATACCGTCAACCGCCTGATGCTGGCGCGTAAAATTGACGCCACCGTGGCTGATTTCCTCTCCGCGATGCTGCGTTACGCCATCATCGCCTTCACGCTGATCGCCGCGCTTGGCCGTATTGGCGTGCAGACTGCATCGGTTATCGCGGTACTGGGTGCCGCTGGTTTAGCCGTCGGCCTGGCGCTGCAGGGCTCGCTCTCCAACCTTGCCGCAGGCGTGCTGCTGGTGATGTTCCGTCCGTTCCGTGCGGGGGAATATGTTGACCTGGGCGGCGTGGCTGGGACCGTGTTGAGCGTGCAGATTTTCTCCACCACCATGCGTACCGTGGATGGCAAGATTGTCGTTATTCCAAACGGTAAAATTATCGCCGGTAACATTATCAACTTCTCCCGCGAACCGGCTCGTCGCAATGAGTTTATTATTGGCGTCTCTTACGATGCGGATATTGATAAGGTTAAGCAGATCCTGACGCGTATTCTGGAATCTGATAATCGCATCCTGAAAGATCGCGACATTACCGTGCGTTTAAATGAACTGGCGCCGTCGTCGGTGAATTTTGTGGTGCGCGCCTGGAGCCTGAGCGGTGACCTGCAAAACGTCTATTGGGATGTGCTGGAGCAGATTAAGCGCGAGTTTGATGCTAATGGGATTAGTTTTCCTTACCCGCAGCTCGATGTGAATATGAAGCCGGTAAACACGCAGAATGAATCGGCATAATTCAGCGGCTCGGGCGCCTGGTCAGTAAGCGGCAAACGACGAAAAATGGCTTCCTTCGGGAAGCCATTTTTTTAGGTAATATTCACGGTGGCGATAAATTTTATTGGATAAATATTCGAGAATGATATTGCCAGCAGAAAGTTTATTTCAGTATTGATAATGCGTGCTGCTGCAATAGTCGTCAGGTTTTAAAGTCAGTACACTCACGCGGAAGATGCACAACATTGCCGCGAATTAATCAGCGCTTACCGTTTGAGCCTGCTTTGAGACCCAAGGCCAGGCTGCACGCGCTGAATTCGTGAAAACATAAAATAATGAATGACAGTCACTGAAATGTTTATTCCTAAAGCTTACTTACTTAACCAGACTTACAAAAAGCATCGATCTGATTTGACTCAGCGTATTGCTAACGAAAAAGCGCTGATCTCTGGAGATCTGGTGCGTTTATTAAGGGATCCGAAAAAGCATAAGAGAGGGGTAGTCTCCGCTTTTTTCAGCCGGGAGAAGTTCCCGATTTTAGGTAACGCAGGCGCAGAAGAGGAGCTGGAGAAAATCATGAAACTGTTTCGTGACTCCGGTTATCAAGTCTCTCTGGAAAAGTCGGATAATGGGTTCTCGCTTGACCTCGACTGGACGGAGGCGAGCCTACCCTGAATGTTCACCGTTCTGACCTCTGAGAATGACGCTGAGAGTCTCTCTGAGGTGGTTCTCTGTGGTTGCTCTGCGATCTTTTGCTGAGTTTCATCGCGTTGTGAATATCCTCGAGCTATCCGTCCTTGTACACGGCAAGGACGGATTCAGTTTGTGCCAATGAAATGCGCTAACACGCATAGCCACTGAATGAATATGCAGACTGTGCTCGGTGGCGTGTTATTAGTTTAGCTAATAACCTATTAATACAATCCATTTCATCTAATGATTATCCCGCGCTATAGTCTCGCTACATACTAACATTAAGCGAAAAATACACCGTGTTATCTTACTATTTTCAAGGTCTTATGCTTGGCGCTGCCATGATTCTGCCACTTGGGCCGCAAAATGCTTTTGTCATGAACCAGGGCATTCGTCGCCAATATCACCTGATGATTGCGCTGCTCTGCGCGGTTAGCGACTTATTGCTTATCTGCGCCGGCATTTTTGGTGGCAGCGCACTGCTGATGTCATCGCCGTGGCTGCTGGCGCTGGTGACATGGGGTGGCGTCGCCTTCCTGCTGTGGTACGGTTTCGGCGCGCTGAAAACGGCCACGGGCAGTAACATTGAACTGGCCAACGCGGAAGTGATGAAGCAGGGGCGCTGGAAGATTATCGCCACCATGCTGGCGGTGACCTGGCTTAATCCGCATGTGTACATTGATACCTTTGTCGTACTGGGCAGTTTGGGCGGGCAGCTGGATGTGCTACCTAAACGCTGGTTTGCACTTGGTACAATTAGCGCATCATTCTTATGGTTCTTCGCGCTTGCGCTACTGGCAGCCTGGCTGGCACCGCGTCTGCGTACGGCGAAAGCTCAACGAATTATCAACGTAGTGGTCGGTCTCGTGATGTGGATTATTGCTTTTCAGCTGGCAAAAGAGGGTGTTGGACACCTGCAGGCGCTCCTTAACTAAGCGTCATCTGATGGACTTTCATCTGGCAACGGCTAAGCTTGCAGGCAAGACCCCGTTGTCGGGTGATAACCATGGAGATACAACAGTGAAGTTTAAAGTGATGGCTCTGGCTGCAGTAATCGGGTTTAGCGCAATGTCAGTGCAGGCAAATGAATTGCCGGATGGTCCACATATTGTCACGTCAGGGACCGCGAGCGTGGATGCGGTGCCTGATATCGCGACGCTTTCTATCGAAGTGAATATTGCTGCTAAGGACGCCGCGAGCGCCAAGAAACAGGCTGACCAGCGTGTTGCGCAATACCTCTCTTTCCTTGAGCAAAACGGCGTAAACAAAAAAGACATCAGCTCCGCCAATCTGCGTACCCAGCCGGATTACGACTACCAGAATGGTAAAAGCGTACTGAAAGGGTATCGGGCGGTACGTACCGTGGAAGTGACCTTGCGCCAGCTGGATAAGCTCAACTCTCTGCTCGACGGCGCCTTAAAGGCCGGGTTGAATGAGATCCGCTCGGTATCGCTGGGCGTTGCGCAGCCGGATGCATACAAAGATAAAGCGCGGAAAGCGGCAATTGAAGATGCTATTCATCAGGCGCAGTCGCTGGCGTCTGGGTTCCACAGCAAGCTGGGGCCGGTATACAGCGTGCGTTATCACGTTTCTAACTACCAGCCTAGCCCGATGGTACGCATGATGAAAGCCGATGCAGCACCGGTTTCTGCACAGGAAAGCTACGAGCAGGAAGCGATCCAGTTTGCCGATCAGGTCGATGTGGTGTTCCAGCTTCAGCCTGAACAGGCCGCAGCGCCAGCAGCCGCTCCGGCTCCTGCCGCAGCGAAGTAAGCAACGTCATTTCTAAAAAAAACCTCGCATCGCGAGGTTTTTCTTTGTACTAATCCTGACGAAGAACCTTGTGCCCGTAAGCGAGCAGGGCGTCGGTCACCTTGCGCATCATGCGGCTTTCTGGTGCGAAACGGTGCCAGTACAGCATACGGCGCTGGAATAACCCCGGTGTCAGATCGATAAGCTCGCCGCTGGCCAGCTCTTTCTCAATTTGCAGATGGGGGATCATACAGCAGGTTGTGCCCTGACGCGCCAGCTGAACGAATGCTTCTGAAGAGTTGACGATATGGCACGGTACGCTGCCCGGCGGCAGGTCGAAGTTCTGCTGTAAGAATGCCTGATGCATATCATCGAGATGATCGAAGGCAACGGCAGGGGCTTTCAGTAGCGCAGAGCGCGTCACGCCATTCGGGAAATAACGTTCGGCGAAGGCCTTAGAACCAACAAACAGATAATCGAGTGCACCGAGCTGATCGACCAGACAACTTGGCAGCGCCTGTGGCTGAATACTCACCGCGCCGACCACTTCACCGCGACGCAGGCGTTCCTGGGTGCGCGTTTCATCTTCCACCTGAAGATTTAGTCGAATAGGCGAGTTGTTGAGGACTTCCGACAATGCGGGCAGCAGCCAGGTCGCCAGACTGTCGGCGTTGACCGCCAGCGACAGCAACAGAGGCGTTGAGCCGGTTTGTTCGTCGCCCAGCCACTCTTCTTCCAGCAGCTCGACCTGACGCAGCAGCGCCAACAGCTTTTGCCCTTGTTCGGTTGGGCGCGGCGGGACAGTACGCACCAGCAGCGGCTGGCCGAACATGTTCTCCAGCTGTTTAATACGCTGAGAAACGGCGGACTGAGTAATGCACAGTTTCTGCGCGGCGCGTTCAAACCCACGTTCCCTGATAACGGCATCCAGCGCCTGTAGTGTTCTGTAGTCCGGACGTTTCATTGCTCTGAGGTGCTCCCGTATAGGTGTTATCTGCACTATGACATAAATTGACCGCAGATACAGACGAAAATAGTTTGCACATTACTGTGATGTTGCTCACGTGTTGGGCCTCCCGTCCACAATGCCCAGCTAGAGCCCGGCGGGTGACTCGAATTGTGGCAGAGTTCTGTTCTATAATGCGCGGCAGATGATGACACCACAGGCGAAACGATCATGACGCAGGATGAACTGAAAAAAGCAGTAGGCTGGGCGGCACTTCAATACGTACAGCCAGGTACGATTGTCGGTGTAGGCACGGGATCTACCGCGGCACACTTTATTGACGCGCTGGGTACCATGAAAGGACAAATTGAAGGCGCGGTCTCTAGCTCTGATGCCTCTACTGAGAAGCTGAAAAGCCTCGGTATCACCGTTTTCGATCTGAATGAAGTCGACCGTTTGGGCATCTATGTCGATGGTGCGGATGAGATCAACGGCCATATGCAGATGATCAAAGGCGGTGGCGCGGCGCTGACGCGTGAAAAAATCATTGCTTCGGTGGCGGATAAATTTATCTGCATCGCCGACGCTTCTAAGCAGGTTGATATCCTGGGCAACTTCCCGCTACCGGTTGAAGTTATTCCAATGGCGCGCAGCGCCGTAGCGCGTGAACTGGTTAAGCTGGGCGGTCGTCCGGAATATCGCCAGGGCGTAGTGACCGACAACGGCAACGTGATCCTCGATGTGCACGGCCTTGAAATCCTTGACGCAATTGCTCTGGAAAATGCTATCAATGGTCTTCCTGGCGTCGTTACGGTCGGCCTGTTCGCGAACCGTGGTGCTGATGTAGCGTTGATCGGTACCGCCGATGGCGTGAAAACTATTGTGAAATGATCTGACCCGGGGGGAATGACTATTTCCCCCATTTTTTTTATTCAGGCCAAATTTGGTGACTTGTGTCACATTTACAACCCCATTCTTATTAACATCCCACGTTTAGTTTCCCGCTTAGCATTTTATGCTGGCATTTTGCCCTGCGTGACCGTTCTTCATGACCCCGACGCAAACGTTCATATTGCCGCAATATTTATTTTTGATATGTTGCTTAGATGAACTTTCGTTCAGCACAACATCAGTAAAACAAAGACAGGACGGGGAAATGGCTAAGGTATCACTGGAAAAAGACAAAATTAAGTTTCTGCTGGTTGAAGGCGTGCACCAGAAGGCGCTGGATAGCCTTCGCGCAGCAGGTTACACCAATATCGAATTTCACAAGGGTGCGCTGGATAGCGAACAGCTGAAGGAGTCGATCCGTGATGCTCATTTCATCGGCCTGCGATCCCGCACGCACTTGACGGAAGAGATCTTAGCGGCCGCTGAAAAACTGGTGGCGGTAGGTTGTTTCTGTATCGGTACCAACCAGGTTGACCTGAAAGCGGCGGCAAAACGCGGCGTTCCCGTGTTTAACGCCCCATTCTCTAACACACGTTCCGTGGCGGAGCTGGTGATTGGCGAACTGCTGTTACTGCTACGTGGTATTCCTGAAGCTAACGCCAAGGCGCACCGCGGCGTGTGGAATAAACTGGCTGCGGGCTCCTATGAAGCGCGCGGTAAAAAACTGGGCATCATCGGCTACGGTCACATCGGTACTCAGCTCGGTATTCTGGCTGAATCGCTGGGGATGCACGTCTTCTTCTACGATATTGAAAGCAAACTGCCGCTGGGCAATGCGACTCAGGTGCAGCATCTCTCTGACCTGCTAAACATGAGCGATGTGGTTAGCCTGCACGTGCCGGAAAACGCCTCCACCAAAAATATGATGGGCGCGGAAGAGCTGGCGCTGATGAAGCCTGGTGCGCTGCTGATTAACGCCTCACGTGGTACGGTCGTTGATATCCCAGCGCTGTGCGCCGTGCTGGCGAGCAAACACCTGGCCGGTGCTGCCGTTGACGTATTCCCAACGGAACCGGCGACCAACAGCGAACCGTTCACCTCACCGCTGTGTGAGTTCGACAACGTTATCCTGACGCCGCACATCGGTGGTTCTACTCAGGAAGCGCAGGAAAATATCGGTCTGGAAGTGGCGGGTAAACTGGCGAAGTACTCCGACAATGGTTCTACGCTGTCGGCGGTGAACTTCCCGGAAGTTTCGCTACCGCTGCACGGTGGGCGTCGTCTGCTGCACATCCATGAAAACCGCCCAGGAGTACTGACGGCGTTGAACCAGATCTTCGCCGATCAGGGCGTCAACATTGCCGCACAGTATCTGCAAACTAACTCCGATATGGGTTATGTGGTTATCGATATTGAAGCGGAAGAAGATGTTGCCGAGAAAGCGCTGCTGAGCATGAAGGCAATTCCGGGCACTCTGCGCGCACGTCTGCTTTACTAATCACTCCTTCACGGGCAGGCCAATGGTCTGCCCTTATTCCGTCAGCCCTTCCTGCCTCATCTTCCTTTCTGCAACCGATACATCTCATTTACGAGCCTCGCCGCAAACGGTGATTAAAGGCTTCGCTGTGCCTTGTTCGCGTAAAAAAGCCACTTACGATAGAGGCTCAGCATGGGGCTGAAACGGAAAAGCCCCTACCGAAGCAGGGGCTCTTAAAAGGAAAGGGACAATGATGAGACTCGTCATCATACTGCTGATTCTGTTAATCATCGCCTACCCAGCATATTAACAGTCTTTATGCAGGAGGGAGGTTCGCCTCCCTCACCCTTTACCGAGGAATTTAGGTCAAAAATGCAGCGTTGTCAATCGACGAAAAATGGCTACCATTGCCACACTTTGGCGGGAGTGACCACGGCGGGGAGGGGGATATCCCACTCTTCTACCGGTAGTGCGGCAACTTGCTGGCAGTCATGGGCGTAGCCAACGGGCTGGATGCCGTGCGCCTGCCAGTTTTGTAAGGTGCGATCGTAAAAACCACCGCCCATACCCAAACGCTGCCCGTGTTCATCAAAGGCAACCAGCGGCGTAATGAGAACATCCAGCTGATTGAGCGGCAGCACGTCGCGCACGTCGAGTTTTGGCTCGCTGATTTTCAGGCGGTTTATCACCAGATTGCTTTGCGGATGGTAGTGCAGAAACAGCAGGTTGCCCTGGCTAAACGGATGCAACACCGGTAGATAAACGCGCTTGCCCGCCTGCCAGAGTTGTTCAATCAGCGGTTGGGTATCGAGTTCACCGTCAAAGGATAAAAACACGGCGACGGTTTGTGCCATCACGACCGGAGGCCAGGAAATCATACGGGTGGCAGCTTCATGACCGAACTGAGTTTGCTGCTCTGGCGTGAGCGCGCGACGACGCTGCCGGATTAGCTGGCGAATTTCTTGTCGGGAGAGAATGTGCTCTGGAAGCTGTGTCATAACGACCGGTAGGTAGAAGGGGAATCTCCGAGATGCCGCCGCAGGCTGTAACCCTTGAACCCTTGGTTCAAGGTGAATGCGTCGTCACAGTTTTAAGGCTTCTCGGACGGACCGAGCATGCTCACCAACCGTGGAGCGCCACATTCTTGTGGTATGAAATATCGGCTCAGGGGACTGGCCCGCTTGCGAACATCTCAGAGAAATTTTGTCTTCACAGTCACTCTACCATAGTAAACTGCAAAGTGTTATTCAAACTTTGGCCCTGACTTATCAGATGTGCGACCCTGGTCAAGCAACGCTTGTTCAATGGTCTGCTGCAGCATCCGAATGCGCTGTTCCATGCTCGAAGCATAGTCACGCGTCTTCGCCTTTTCCTGAGTTAACTCGTAGCTGATGTTCAACGCGGCGATGAAAACCAACTGCTCAGTATTTGTGACTCTAGTGCGTTCTTTCAGATCTTGCAACCGCTGATTCAGATCGTCCGCAGCCTGATTCAAAGCATCCCTTTGTTCAGGCGGGCAATTCACTCGCAGTGAACGGCCAAAAATATGGATATCGACGGGTTCTGCAGACATGCCACCTTCCTGCTGATTGACTGCGCGACCTTCACTCTCAGGATGTGAAGGGGCGACACTATAGCTACCCTGGTATGAACATACAAGCCCTTTTCTGGTATCCCCAGGGTCCAAAGTGGTAGCATATCATGAAATCCTCCCAACAATGACGAATGCGCATGTCTATACAGAACGAAATGCCGGGTTACACCGCGGTGAACCAGCAATTAAACCAACAAGGGGTAGGCCTGACGCCTGCTGAAATGCACGGCCTGCTAAGCGGCCTGCTGTGTGGCGGCAATAAGGACAGCTCCTGGCAGCCGCTGGTTCATGACCTGACTAACGAAGGTCTGGCCTTCGGTCATGAACTGGCCCAGTCATTGCGTTCAATGCATGCCGCGACCAGCGATGCACTGGAAGATGACGGTTTTCTTTTTCAGCTTTATCTGCCTGATGGCGATGAAGTCAACGTGTTCGAGCGCGCTGACGCACTCTGTGGCTGGGTGAATCACTTCCTGCTAGGGTTGGGCATGGTGCAGCCAAAACTCGATAAAGTGAAGGGTGAAACGGGCGAAGCCATTGACGATCTTCGTAATATTGCGCAACTTGGTTATGAAGAAGATGAAGACCAGGAAGAGCTGGAGATGTCGCTGGAAGAAATTATCGAATACGTTCGCGTAGCCGCGCTGCTGTGCCACGATTCGTTCACTCGCCCGCAGCCAACAGCACCGGAAGTACAAAAACCAACATTACACTAACCGTACCTGCTCCGTTTACTGCGCAAAGACGCTGACGGGGTGCTAAGGGATTGAAAGGAGATGTCATGACACAGCAAGCGTTTCTCCGCCGTCGTCAGCAGTTGCTGGCGCAGATGAAGCCAGGCAGCGCGGCGTTGATTTTTGCCGCGCCAGAGGTGACTCGTAGTGCGGACTCCGAGTATCCCTATCGCCAGAACAGTGATTTCTGGTACTTCACCGGCTTTAATGAGCCGGAAGCCTTGCTGGTGCTGATTAAAAGCGATGACACCCACAACCATAGCGTACTGTTCAACCGCGTCCGCGATCTGACCGCAGAAATCTGGTTTGGCCGCCGTCTGGGCCAGGATGCGGCACCAGAAAAACTGGGCGTCGACCGCGCACTGGCCTTCAGCGAAATCAATCAGCAGCTGTATCAACTGCTGAATGGCCTGGATGTGATTTATCACGCACAGGGTGAATATAGCTGGGCCGACGAAATCGTCTTCACCGCGCTGGATAAGCTGCGCAAAGGTTCGCGTCAGAACCTGAGCGCGCCGGACTCGATTGTCGACTGGCGTCCTATGGTGCATGAAATGCGCCTGTTCAAAGACCGCGAAGAGATTGAAATCCTGCGTCGCGCCGGTGAAATCAGCGCGTTAGCGCATACTCGCGCGATGGAAAAGTGCCGTCCGGGGATGTTCGAATATCAGCTGGAAGGGGAAATTCTGCATGAATTTACCCGCCATGGCGCGCGTTATCCGTCCTACAACACTATCGTTGGCGGCGGTGAAAATGGCTGCATTCTGCACTACACCGAAAATGAATCAGAGCTGCGCGACGGTGAACTGGTACTGATTGATGCCGGCTGTGAGTACCGCGGCTATGCGGGAGATATTACCCGAACCTTCCCGGTTAACGGCAAATTCAGCCCGGCTCAGCGCGCTATCTACGATATCGTGCTCGCCTCGCTACACAAAGCGCTTGAGCTTTACCGTCCCGGCACGTCGATGCAGGAAGTGACCACCGAAGTGGTTCGCATCATGATTACCGGTCTACATGGGCTGGGGATCCTCAAAGGCGAAATTGATCAGTTGATTGCCGATAACGCTCATCGCCCGTTCTTTATGCACGGTCTGAGTCATTGGCTGGGGCTGGACGTCCATGACGTTGGTGCATACGGGGCCGATCGCTCACGCGTGCTGGAGGCGGGCATGGTGCTGACCGTTGAGCCGGGCCTGTACATCGCACCGGATGCCGATGTGCCTGCGGAGTATCGAGGCATTGGTATTCGTATTGAAGATGACATTCTCATCACCGAAGACGGTAACGAAAATCTCACCGCCGATGTGGTGAAAACGGCAGATGACATTGAAGCGTTAATGGCGGCGGCGCGCCAGCTATGAGCCTGATTATTGTCGGCGGCGGGATGACCGGTGCAACGCTGGCGCTGGCGGTCTCGCATCTCACTGAGGGCCGTTTGCCGGTTCACCTGGTCGAGGCGGCAGATATTAATGCTGCCCAGCATCCGGGATTTGACGCCAGGGCGATTGCGCTGGCGGCGGGTACTTGCCAGCAGCTGGCGAAAATTGGCCTTTGGCAGGCCATCGCCGACTGCGCGACGGCTATCACCACCGTTCACGTCAGCGATCGCGGACATGCCGGTTTTGTAACTTTAGACGCGGCTGATTACCGTTTGGCGGCGCTGGGGAATGTGGTTGAACTGCACGATGTGGGTCAACGGCTTTTCACCCTGCTGCACAAAGCGCGCGGCGTTATGCTGCATTGCCCTTCGCGGGTGACGCAGGTAGCGCGGCAAACCGACGGCGTCAGCGTGACGCTGGATAACGGTGAAACGCTGAACGGCAAACTGTTGGTTGCCGCTGATGGCTCGCGCTCAACGCTTGGCGAACAGTGTGGTATCCACTGGCAGCAAGAGCCTTATAACCAGGTCGCGGTGATTGCTAACGTGACCGCCGCCGTTGCTCATCAGGGGCGCGCATTCGAGCGCTTTACTGAATATGGGCCACTGGCGATGTTACCCATGTCGCAGAATCGCTGCTCGCTGGTGTGGTGCCATCCGCTGGAACGCCATGACGAGGTTTTAAGCTGGTCCGATGCACGTTTTTGCCATGAGTTGCAGCAGGCATTTGGCTGGCGCTTAGGGCAAATCACGCAAACAGGTGCACGTAGCGTCTATCCGCTGTCGTTGACCACCGCTACGCGAACGGTATCGCACCGACTGGCGCTGGTTGGTAATGCCGCGCAGACGCTGCATCCGATTGCCGGGCAAGGGTTTAATCTCGGTATGCGTGATGTGATGACGCTGGCGGAAACGCTGACACAGGCGCATAACGCCCAGCAGGATATCGGTGACTATGCGCTACTTTGTCAGTATCAACGCCAGCGCGCGGAGGATAAATCCGCGACTATCGGCGTCACCGATAGCCTGGTACATCTGTTCGCTAATCGTTGGGCTCCTTTGGTTGCCGGGCGTAACGCAGGGCTGATGGCGATGGAATTGTTTACCCCCGCACGCGATGTGCTGGCGCAGCGGACGCTGGGCTGGGTCGCCCGCTAGAAGCAGTTTAAGGAGTTAATGTGCAGAGTGTTGATGTTGCCATCGTAGGCGGTGGAATGGTTGGGCTGGCGGTGGCCTGCGGTTTACAGGGCAGCGGCCTGCGGGTTGCGGTGCTGGAGCAATCGTTGCCACACGAACTAGCAGCCGATGCGCCACCCGCACTGCGTGTGTCGGCCATTAATGCTGGTAGCGAAAAACTGCTGTCAAAGCTGGACGTCTGGTCGGCGATTGTCGCCCAGCGCGCCAGCTGCTATCACGGTATGGAAGTGTGGGATAAAGACAGTTTTGGTCGCATTGCGTTTGACGATCGCAGTATGGGCTACAGCCATCTCGGTCATATCGTCGAGAACGCAGTGATTCATCACGCTTTATGGCAGAAAGCCGAGCGTTGTGCTGACGTAAGCCTAATGGCTCCTGCCGAACTTCAGCAAGTGGTGTGGGGCGAGAATGAAGCCTTTCTGACGCTCAAAGATGGCAATATGCTGACCGCTCGCCTGGTGGTTGGCGCTGATGGTGCAAACTCATGGCTGCGCAGCAAAGCTGATATTCCGCTGACCTTCTGGGATTATCGCCATTATGCGCTGGTGGCGACGGTTCGCACTGCAGATGCGCACGATGCGGTGGCGCGTCAGTGCTTCCATGGTGAAGGAATTCTCGCGTTTCTGCCGTTATCCGATCCAAACCTGTGCTCTATCGTTTGGTCGTTATCGCCGCAGGAAGCCGAACGGATGCAGCAGGCCAGCGAGGCCGAGTTTAACCAGGCGCTGAATATTGCCTTTGATAATCGTCTGGGGCTGTGCAAGGTCGAGAGTGAACGGCAAATCTATCCGCTGACTGGGCGCTACGCGCGGCAGTTTGCTGCGCATCGTCTGGCGCTGGTAGGCGACGCGGCGCACACCATTCATCCGTTAGCCGGGCAGGGTGTCAATTTGGGCTTTATGGATGCGGCTGAACTTATCGATGAGCTCAAGCGTTTACATGCGCAAGGGAAAGATTTCGGCCAGCATTTCTATCTGCGTCGCTATGAGCGCAGCCGTAAGCACAGCGCTGCGATGATGCTCGCGGGGATGCAGGGTTTCCGCGAACTGTTCGCGGGCGAAAACCCGGCGAAAAAACTGCTGCGTGACATTGGCCTGAAATTGGCGGATACCCTTCCCGGCGTGAAACCACAGCTGATTCGTCAGGCGATGGGCCTGAATGACCTGCCAGAGTGGCTTCGTTAAGTCGATCACACTTTTGCTCCCGGTGGCCCCGCCGGGAGTCTGACTCCTCATTTGAAAAAATCTAATTTCACGTTGTTTTTCGCATTAGATTTTTTAATCCGCTCGTTTTCATGTTACGGAAAACACGCCTCGTTTTCCGCATGAAATATCATCTTATGCTGAATCTATCGCCATTGTTGTTAATTATATGTGGTGTATTTCGCTTTTTTGTAGTCAATCATTCTGTATGCTTTTTCGCGGCTTTTGGTCATAAGCTAATGTGATGTCCCCTTTTTCCTGATGGTTTAGCACGGTGTTCAGTGGTAAGTTCAAGGAAAAGAGAACGTTTGCGTCGGCACCTGAAGAGGCGTCGTCGTTAGGTTTTGTGGTGCGATATATTCAACGAGGACATGATGGCTCAACAAACGCCTTTGTATGACCAGCACGTGTTATGTGGCGCGCGCATGGTAGATTTCCACGGCTGGATGATGCCGCTGCACTATGGCTCGCAGATTGATGAGCACCACGCGGTGCGCACTGACGCCGGGATGTTCGATGTGTCGCATATGACCATCGTTGATCTTCACGGCAGCCGGACCCGCGAGTTCCTGCGCTACCTGCTGGCGAATGATGTCGCCAAGCTCACCAAACCCGGTAAAGCGCTTTATAGCGGTATGCTAAATGCATCGGGCGGCGTGATTGACGACCTTATTGTTTATTACCTCACCGAAGATTATTTCCGCCTCGTCGTCAACTCAGCCACCCGCGAAAAAGACCTCTCCTGGATTACCCAACACGCCGAACCATACGCTATCGACATCACTGTCCGTGACGATCTGTCGCTGATTGCGGTGCAGGGCCCGAACGCGCAGGCGAAAGCGACCAGCTTGTTTAGCGATGAACAGCGTCATGCGGTTGAAGGAATGAAACCTTTCTTTGGCGTACAGGCGGGCGACTTCTTTATCGCCACCACGGGTTACACCGGTGAAGCGGGCTACGAAATTGCGCTGCCAAAAGAGCAGGCCGCTGATTTCTGGCAGAAATTGGTACAGGCGGGCGTGAAGCCTTGTGGTCTTGGCGCGCGCGATACGCTGCGTCTGGAAGCCGGCATGAATCTGTACGGCCAGGAGATGGACGAAAGTATCTCTCCGCTGGCGGCCAACATGGGCTGGACTATCGCCTGGGAACCGGCCGACCGTAACTTTATCGGTCGTGAAGTGCTGGAGCTGGAACGCGAAAAAGGTACCGAGCAGTTGGTTGGTCTGGTCATGACTGAAAAAGGTGTGCTGCGCGGTGAACTGCCGGTGCGCTTTACCGATGCCAACGGCAATGCCCATGAAGGGGTTATCACCAGCGGAACGTTCTCGCCAACGTTAGGCCACAGTATTGCGCTGGCCCGCGTCCCGGCAGGGATTGGCGAGACGGCGATTGTACAAATCCGTAACCGTGAAATGCCGGTAAAGGTCACTAAACCTATTTTTGTACGCAACGGTAAGTCCGTAGCGTAACCGATTATTATTCTGGAGATTTCTTGATGAGCAACGTACCAGCAGAACTGAAATACAGTAAAGAACACGAATGGCTGCGCAAAGAAGCTGACGGCAGCTACACCGTAGGCATCACCGAACATGCGCAGGAATTACTGGGCGACATGGTGTTTGTTGATCTGCCTGAAGTCGGCGCAACCGTGAGCGCGGGCGACGACTGCGCGGTCGCGGAATCCGTTAAAGCGGCATCCGATATCTACGCGCCAATCAGCGGCGAAATCGTTGCTGTCAACGATGAGCTGGGCGACTCTCCTGAGCTGGTTAACAGCGAACCGTACGCCGGTGGCTGGATCTTCAAAATCAAAGCCAGCGACGAAGCCGAAGTTGCCGCGCTGCTGGATGCGACCGCATACGAAGCTCTGCTCGAAGACGAATAATGTAATGCCTTACCCGGCCTTCGGGTCGGGGTAGGTCTGATAAGCCCAGCGCCATCAGACGATCGGCGCAGTATGCCGGATGGCGGCGTTGCCTTATCCGGCCTACGAAAACAGGTTGGCCTGCGCCATCGGACCAATCAGTCAGACAATCACGATTCACCGCACGTTTCAGGAACCATCGCTCATGACACAGACTTTAAGCCAGCTTGAAAACCGTGGCGCGTTTATTGAACGTCACATCGGGCCGGATGCCCAGCAGCAGCAAGAGATGCTCAAAACAGTTGGCGCGGAATCATTAAACGCACTGATTGGACAGATCGTGCCGAAAGATATCCAGCTTGCTACGCCGCCGCAGGTAGGCGACGCCACCACAGAATTCGCCGCGCTGGCGGAGCTGAAGGCGATTGCCGGCCGCAACAAGCGCTTTAAGTCATACATTGGCATGGGCTACGCTCCTGTGCAGCTGCCGCCGGTTATCCTGCGCAATATGCTGGAAAACCCGGGCTGGTATACCGCGTATACGCCGTATCAGCCGGAAGTTTCCCAGGGCCGCCTCGAAGCGCTGCTCAACTTCCAGCAGGTGACGCTGGATCTGACCGGTCTCGACATGGCTTCTGCTTCTCTACTTGATGAAGCCACTGCCGCTGCTGAAGCGATGGCCATGGCTAAGCGCATCAGTAAACTGAAAAATGCTAACCGCTTCTTCGTGGCGGCCGACGTGCATCCGCAAACGCTGGATGTGGTCCGCACCCGTGCAGCAACCTTCGGCTTCGACGTGATTGTCGACGATGCAGCAAAAGCGCTGGATCACCAGGACGTATTTGGTGTGTTACTGCAGCAGGTTGGCACGACCGGTGAAGTTCACGACTACTCTGCGCTGATAGCGGAACTGAAATCCCGCAAAGTGGTGGTGAGCGTTGCCGCTGATTTCATGGCGCTGGTACTGTTAATCGCACCGGGCAAACAGGGCGCGGACATTGTTTTCGGCTCTGCTCAACGCTTCGGCGTACCGATGGGCTACGGTGGCCCGCACGCGGCATTTTTCGCCGCTAAAGATGAATTCAAACGCGCCATGCCGGGCCGTATTATCGGCGTATCGAAAGATGCGGCGGGCAATACCGCGCTGCGCATGGCGATGCAGACTCGCGAGCAGCATATCCGCCGCGAGAAAGCGAACTCCAACATCTGTACTTCCCAGGTACTGCTGGCCAACATCGCTAGCCTGTATGCGGTTTACCATGGCCCGGTTGGCCTCAAGCGTATTGCCAACCGCATTCACCGCCTGACCGACATTCTGGCAGCTGGCCTGCAGCAGAAAGGCCAAAAACTGCGTCATGCATACTATTTTGACACGCTGTGTGTGGAAGTGGCGGATAAAGCCGCTGTGCTGGCACGTGCGCAGGCTGCTGAAATTAACCTGCGTAGCGATATCCTGAATGCCGTAGGCATCACCCTGAACGAAACCACCACACGTGAAGATGTGCTGAGCCTGTTTAGTGTGATTCTGGGCGATAACCACGGTCTGGATATCGATACCCTGGATAAAGACGTGGCGCTCGACAGCCGCTCTATCCCACAGGTGATGCTGCGTGATGACGCGATTCTGAGCCATCCGGTCTTTAATCGTTACCACAGCGAAACTGAGATGATGCGCTATATGCACTCTCTGGAGCGTAAAGATCTGGCGCTGAACCAGGCGATGATCCCGCTGGGATCATGCACCATGAAGCTGAACGCCGCGGCGGAAATGATCCCGATAACCTGGCCGGAATTTTCTGAACTGCACCCGTTCTGCCCGGTTGATCAAGCCGAAGGCTACCATCAGATGATCGGTCAGCTGTCAGATTGGCTGGTCAAATTAACCGGTTATGACGCGCTGTGCATGCAGCCGAACTCTGGCGCACAGGGTGAATACGCTGGGCTGCTGGCGATTCGTCACTACCACGAAAGCCGCAACGATGGTCACCGTGATATCTGCCTGATCCCAAGCTCTGCACACGGTACCAATCCGGCTTCCGCACAGATGGCGGGGATGCAGGTGGTTGTTGTTGCCTGTGATAAGAACGGCAACATCGATCTGGCCGATCTGCGCGCGAAAGCGGAACAGCACGCGGCGAATCTCTCCTGCATCATGGTGACTTACCCGTCCACCCACGGCGTGTATGAAGAAACCATCCGTGAAGTGTGTGAAATCGTCCACCAGTTTGGCGGCCAGGTTTACCTCGATGGCGCGAACATGAACGCGCAGGTTGGCATTACCTCTCCGGGCTTTATCGGCGCGGACGTTTCGCACCTTAACCTGCATAAAACCTTCTGTATCCCGCACGGCGGCGGCGGCCCAGGTATGGGGCCAATCGGCGTGAAAGCGCACCTTGCACCGTTTGTACCGGGGCACAGCGTGGTGCATATCGAAGGGATGCTAACCCGCCAGGGCGCGGTTTCTGCGGCACCATTCGGCAGCGCTTCCATTCTGCCAATTAGCTGGATGTATATCCGCATGATGGGTGCAGAAGGCTTAAAACAGGCAAGTCAGGTGGCTATTCTGAACGCCAACTACATTGCGACCCGTCTGAAAGACGCTTATCCGGTGCTGTACACCGGTCGCGACGGTCATGTGGCGCACGAATGTATTCTGGATATTCGCCCACTAAAAGAAGAAACCGGCATTAGCGAGCTGGATATTGCTAAGCGTCTTATCGACTACGGCTTCCATGCGCCAACCATGTCATTCCCGGTTGCGGGGACGCTGATGGTTGAGCCAACCGAATCGGAAAGCAAAGCCGAGTTGGATCGCTTTATCGATGCCATGCTGGCAATCCGCAGCGAGATTGACCGCGTGAAAGCCGGTGAATGGACGCTGGAAGACAACCCGCTGGTCAACTCTCCGCATACCCAGAATGAGCTGGTGGCGGATTGGAACCACGGTTACAGCCGTGAAGTTGCCGTCTTCCCAGCGGGCGTGGCGAACAAGTACTGGCCGACGGTGAAACGCCTCGATGATGTTTACGGCGACCGTAATCTGTTCTGCTCCTGCGTACCGATGAGCGAGTACCAGTAATCAGCTGATTACTCTATCTTTTAAAGGCGCTTCGGCGCCTTTATTTTTTTGGAGGATTTGATGGCACTTGCATTAGTCACTGGCGCAAGCCGGGGGATTGGCCGGGCGACGGCACTGCAGCTAGCGCAGGAAGGCTATACGGTAGCGGTGAACTATCACCAGAACGAGCAGGCGGCGGATGAGGTGGTTAGCGCCATTAAAATGGCCGGTGGCAAAGCGTTTGTCGTGCAGGCGGATATTGGCGATGAACAACAGGTTGAGGCCATGTTTGCGTGGCTGGACAAACAACAGGAGCCGTTAACGGCGCTGGTGAATAATGCTGGCATTCTGTTTACCCAAAGCCGCGTGGAAGCACTGAGTGCCGAGCGTATTAATCGGGTTTTAAAGACCAACGTTACCGGCTATTTCCTGTGCTGTCGGGAAGCGGTAAAACGTATGGCAGTTTCGCATGGCGGCTCTGGCGGCGCGATTGTTAACGTCTCCTCGGCGGCGTCACGGCTTGGCGCACCTTTCGAATATGTCGATTATGCGGCTTCAAAGGGGGCGGTCGATACGCTGACTACCGGGCTGGCGCTTGAGGTAGCGGCGCAGGGTATTCGCGTCAACTGCGTACGCCCCGGTCTTATCTATACCGAGATGCATGCCTCCGGCGGAGAGCCGGGCCGGGTAGATCGAGTGAAGTCGATGCTGCCGATGCAGCGAGGCGGGCAGCCGGAAGAGGTGGCGCAGGCGATTGTCTGGTTACTGAGCGAAAAGGCGTCGTATGTGACCGGAAGTTTTATCGAGCTGGCGGGCGGTAAATAGCGAAGTTAGCCCCTCTCCTCGTGAGCAGAGGGGCTATTGATTACAAGTTTTCGCCGTTGCTGGCGATCACTTCTTTGTACCAGTTAAAACTCTTCTTACGTGAACGTGACATGTCGCCGGTACCGTCGTCATGCTTATTCACATAAATAAAGCCGTAGCGCTTGCTGTACTGCCCGGTGGTGAACGATACGCAGTCGATGCAGCCCCAAGGCGTATAGCCCATCAGGTCAACGCCATCGTAGGTGACGGCTTTCATCATCTCTTCAACGTGTGCACGCAGATAGTCGATGCGGTAGTCATCGTTAATGCTGCCGTCGGCTTCGACTTTATCGTACGCGCCGAAGCCGTTCTCCACGATAAACAGCGGCTTCTGATAACGTTCGTACAGTTCGCACAGCGAGTAGCGCAGGCCGACCGGGTCAATCTGCCAGCCCCAGTCCGAGGCTTTCACATGTGGGTTAGGCACGCTGCCTTCAAAGCCTGAAATCGCATCGCCGCTGCCACCTTCAGCCTTCACGGCGTTAGTCATGTAGTAGCTGAGACCCAGATAGTCACAGGTGCCTTCGCGCAAGATGGCCTCATCACCTGCTTCCATCTGGATGTTGAAGCCGCGACGCTCCCACTCGTTTAACACGTAACGCGGGTAGTAGCCGCGCATCTGCACATCGGTAAAGACATAGCGCTCACGCATCGACTCCTGGGCAAACATCACGTCTTCCGGTTTACAGGAGTACGGATAGAGCGCCACCATCGCCAGCATGCAGCCAACCTGCATTTCCGGGTTAATTCTGCGAGCGGCTTTCACCGCCAGCGCGCTGGCCACGAACTGATGGTGCAGCACCTGGTACATGGTTTCTTCTGGATTCTCATGCTCGGTATAGACCACTCCGGAGCAGCAATAGCCGAACAGAGGGGCGCGCCAGTTGCGTTGGTTATTGATTTCGTTGAAGGTCATCCAGTATTTGACCTTGTGCTTGTAGCGTTCGAACACAACTTCGGCGAAACGCACAAAGAAATCGACCACTTTGCGGTTGGTCCACGCGCCGTATTGCTGCACCAGATGCAGCGGCATTTCGAAGTGGGAGAGGGTGATAACCGGCTCGATGTTGTATTTCAACAGCTCATCGAACATGTCGTCGTAAAATTTCAGACCTTCTTCATTTGGCTGCGCTTCGTCGCCGTTAGGGAAGATACGGGTCCAGGCAATTGAGGTGCGGAAGCATTTGAAGCCCATCTCAGCAAACAGCTTGATGTCTTCTTTGTAGTGGCCGTGGAAGTCGATAGCTTCATGATTCGGATAATATTTCCCCGGCACCACTTCCTGAGTGATTTCGCGCGGAACGCCGTGGGCACCGCCGGTTAGCACATCACAGATGCTGGGGCCTTTGCCGCCTTTATTCCAGCCGCCTTCAACCTGGTGTGCGGCAACGGCGCCACCCCATAAAAAGTCTTTCGGTAAGGTCAGTTTTTTCATCTTTGCTATGCTCATATATTGGGCTTAATAAAATTGAGTCTAACAAAGGATAATTAAATGTCACGATATAACAAATTCCACCTCACGGAATATGTTACATCGAAAAAACACCCTGTATTTTCATGCTAATTTCTTGGCCAGTTTACGACCCAGAGACTCCAGAATATAGATAACCGGAATCTGTGTCGTAATATCGTAGACGCCGCCAATGCGGGTTTGTGGCACGTGCCAGGAGAGGTTAAAGTCGGCGAGTTTCGCCAGTCGTGAGTGCTCATGACTGGTGATGGACATCACCTTGCAGCGGTGCAGGCTAAACTGCCCGGCAAAGCGCAGGATCTCTTCGGTCTCGCCTGAGACTGAAAGCACGATCGCCAGCGCGTTTTTGGCCATGTCATTCGTGACCGGGAAATAAGGGTCGTCGATATGATTACTGAATTTTCCAATATTGGAAAAAAAACGTGCGCCGTATTTAGCAAGTGAGCCAGAAGTTCCAGCACCGACAAAGATAATACGCTCTGATGAGAGAATAATATCGACTGCATTATCGAGTAACTTATCAAACTCGTCATTATTGACGCCTTTGAAAAAACTGATTATTTCACTGGCGCCGAAATTAGCCTGTTGCGGTTCATCCTGCTCTAAATATAATTTGAAGCGTACGCGAAATTCAGAGTAGCCTTCGCAGTTAAGCTTGCGGCAAAAGCGCATCACCGTGGTGGTTGAGACGCCCGCCGCGTCTGCCAGTTCGCGAATGGTCATGTACATTACCGTGTCACGATTTTTGATAACGTACTGATAGACCATCATCTCAAGATTATTGAGGCTGGCGATGGTGGCGTGGGAGAATAGGCTCACGGTGGCGATACTCGTAAAATTAAATCATCTAAAGGGAATGATACCATGCAGCCTAACGACATCACTTTTTTTCAGCGCTTTCAGGCCGACATTCTCGCCGGGCGTAAGACCATTACGCTGCGCGATGCGGCGGAATCACATTTTAAGGTTGGGGATATTCTGCGGGTAGGGCGTTACGAAGATGATGTCTATTTTTGCACAATTCACGTACTGGCAACATCAACGGTGACGATGGACACTCTGACGGACCGCCATGCAGAACAGGAAAATATGACGCTGCCGGAGCTCAAGCAGGTCATTGCCGACATCTATCCTGGTGAAAATACTTTTTATGTCATTGAATTTAAATGCATTGAGTAAAAACCTGTGCACGTGTTAGTTGAATGATTTTAGTAACCCATTGATTAATCTTATTTTACAAAAAATCAGCATTTTATTTTAGCTTACAGGTGTTCACTGAAATCATTCTCAGTTACGCTAGGGCGTTAGTTCGATTTGTCGTTCGCCCGGAGCGCGTAATGGATAAGAAACCACTCATCAAGCAGGGATATTCTCTGGCAGAGGAAATTGCCAATAGCATCAGTCATGGTGTCGGCTTTGTGTTGGGTATTGTTGGGCTGGTGTTGCTGCTGGTTCAGGCAGTAAACACCAACGCTAGCGCCACGGCCATCACCAGCTACAGTTTGTACGGCGGCAGCATGATCCTGCTGTTTCTCGCCTCAACGCTGTACCATGCCATTCCTTCCCAGCGGGCAAAAGTATGGCTGAAAAAATTCGATCATTGCGCCATTTATCTGCTGATTGCCGGGACCTACACGCCGTTTTTGCTGGTTGGGCTGGATTCACCGCTGGCGCGGGGGCTGATGATTGTTATCTGGAGCCTGGCGCTGCTGGGGATCTTATTTAAGCTGACCATTGCACATCGCTTTAAAGTTCTGTCGCTGGTGACTTACTTAACGATGGGCTGGCTGTCGCTAATCGTGGTGTATCAACTGGCGGTGAAGCTGTCGATAGGTGGGGTGACGCTGCTGGCGGTTGGGGGGATTGTCTATTCGCTGGGGGTAATTTTCTACGTCTGCAAGCGGATACCGTATAACCACGCAATCTGGCACGCGTTTGTGCTGGGCGGTAGCGCCTGTCATTTTCTGGCGATCTACCTCTATGTAGGGCAGCACGCCTAGTTTCCCTGGTGATTCGACACCTCACCGGGCTGCAACATTGCTGTAGCCCGGTGAGGAGAAAGACTAACTTACTCTTCGTCTAACGAGTAAGGCAGCGGCTTGATGCTTAAGATGTTCGCATCGTCGCGAACGCGGAAAACGCTGTCGGCTTCCATGTCATTATTCATGACTACCTGCACCAGAACCTGACCATCTTCCAGCTGTACCGCAGCTAACACGGTGCCAGTACGGCGCCAGTTGTCGCCCATTTTCAGTTCGAGATCTTCTCCGGCTTCCGGTACGCGAGCGGCTAAACCTGCCAGCGTCCACAGTGCACGCTTGTTGGCGCCGCGGAATTTCGCGCGAGCCACCATCTCCTGACCGGTATAGCAACCTTTCTTAAAGCTGATACCGCCCAGCGCCTGTAGGTTGGTGGCCTGTGGAATAAACTGCACGCTGTTCACTTCATCAATCACCGGCAGACCGGCTTCAATGTCCAGCGTCAGCCATTGCTGGCTGTTATTGAGCTGCGCTTCGCCGCGCAGCGCTTCATTCACGCGCTCGGCGGTAGCGATATCAGTGACCAGCAGGAAGCGCTCGTCCGGGTGAGCCAGCCACAGCAGCGATGTTTCGCCTTGCTGCACACTGGGTTTATCGGCGTCTGGCAACTCAGCAAACAGATTTGCCAATGCGGCTCGTGCCTGGAAACCCGCCACGCCCAACAGAACGAGATCGTCGTTAGCGGCGATAGTGACCTTCGAAAAGACGGCGTATTTCTTAAGCTGGGTCAGCTGCGCTTCGCGCACGCTGCGGCGTTCAATAAAGGCAAAACCATCCTGACGACGAAACAGGCGCAGGTTGCTCCACATTTTGCCTTTCGCGTCGCAGTGGGCAACCAGCAGATGCTGGTGTTCATCCATCTGCGCGACGTCGGCGGTAACCTGGCCCTGCAGGTACTTTTCGCTATCGGCACCGGTGACGGTTGCCAGCGCCCAATCATCAAGCGTCATTAACGTCAGCGGTAAACGCGCGGAGGCGCAAGGCTGGCGTGGAGGAAAAGGAGTAAAAGCCATATGGGTGTCCTGAATTGAGTAACGAACGCGCTTATTCCCTCATGGTAAAATAGATGCCCGCCATTGCAAGCGGTTTTGAAGGCCGTTTTGTACCGTTCGCGCGTTCTGCGAGGCGGGGTGTAAGAAAATGAATCCCTTTCATTTATCATGGTTTTTTTCTGAATATGACGCGCGTGACGTGATATTCCAGTAAAGAAACTGCAAAAAACACGTTAAACTAGTAGCAACGTAATGCTGGAAGGAAATTATGGACATCAATAATAAAGCCCGTATCCACTGGGCATGCCGCCGCGGTATGCGTGAACTCGATATCTCCATCATGCCGTTCTTTGAGCATGAGTACGACACGCTGAGTGATGAAGACAAAGCGACCTTTATTCGCCTGCTGGAATGCGACGATCCGGATCTGTTCAATTGGTTGATGAACCACGGTAAGCCGTCCGATACCCATCTCCAGCACATGGTACAACTTATTCAGACACGGAATCGGGAACGTGGTCCTGTGGCAATCTGATTTACGCGTCTCCTGGCGCTCACAGTGGCTCTCTTTACTACTCCACGGTCTGGTGGCGGCATTCGTGTTGCTGATGCCATGGCCGTTGAGCTATACCCCGCTTTGGCTGCTGCTGCTTTCATTGGTGGTGTTCGACTGCGTGCGCAGCCAACGGCGCATTCATTCTCATCAAGGCGAGATTAAGCTGCTGATGGATTCCCGGCTGCGCTGGCGAAATCAGGAGTGGGATATTCTGGGGGCACCGTGGATGTTAAGCTCGGGCATGATGCTGCGCATTCGGCGCTGTGGCGGTGGTCGGCGTCATCATTTGTGGCTAGCCGCTGACAGTATGAATCCGGAAGAGTGGCGCGACCTGCGGCGAATATTGTTGCAGCAGCCCGCGCCGAGCAAGCACTAAGAGAACTGTTCGGCCATTTCGCCGAGAATCTGTTCGCACCAGCTCTGAATACGTTCATCGCTCAGATCGTACTGGTTAGTTTCATCCAGCGCGAGACCGACAAATAGCTGTCCGTCGGCGATAACCGGTTTCGGGCTGGTGAACTCATACCCGTCTGTTGGCCAGTAGCCGACAAACTTCACCGCTTTGGTGGTCAGCTTATCGTGCAGCATCCCCAGTGCGTCGAGGAACCACTCGCCGTAGCCGAGCTGGTCGCCCATGCCGTACAGCGCAACGATTTTACCTTCCAGATTCAGCGCATCCAGTTGCTCCCAGACCGCTTCCCAATCTTCCTGAATTTCACCGAAATCCCAGGTCGGGATCCCGAGAATGAGCACATCGTATTGCTCCATTAAGGCTGGAGAATCATCTTTTAGGTTGTGCAATGTGACCAGTTCCGGCCCGATAATGTCGCGAATTTTTTCCGCGGCCATCTCGGTGTAGCAGGTGCTGGAACCATAAAAAAGGCCAATATTCATGACTTACAGCTCTCGATTCTTGCGATGACGATGCCGCTAGTGTACCAGAAAGGCATCTGATTCAGGCATAATGGTGCTGATTAAACACGCACAGGAGCCGATGTGGACAAGGACCTTGCACGAATCGAGCAGTTTCTCGATGCGCTGTGGCTGGAACGAAATCTGGCAGAAAATACCCTCAGCGCGTATCGGCGAGACCTGACGATGGTGGTTGAATGGTTGGCGCATCGCGGCCTCGCGCTTGAGAGCGCGCAAAGCGACGATCTGCAAAACCTGCTTGCCGAGCGCCAGCAGGGGGGCTACAAGGCGACCAGCACTGCGCGGTTGCTCAGTGCCATGCGTCGCTTCTTCCAGCATCTGTACCGTGAAAAAATTCGTCAGGACGATCCCAGTGCGCTGCTGGCATCGCCTAAACTACCCCAGCGACTGCCGAAAGATCTGAGTGAAGCGCAGGTAGAAAGACTGTTGCAGGCGCCGGTAGTGGATCAGCCACTCGAACTGCGCGATAAGGCGATGCTTGAGGTACTGTATGCGACCGGGCTGCGTGTTTCGGAGCTGGTGGGCCTGACGATGAGCGACATCAGCTTGCGTCAGGGCGTGGTTCGGGTGATCGGGAAAGGAAATAAAGAGCGGCTGGTTCCCTTAGGAGAAGAGGCCGTCTATTGGGTGGAAAACTGGCTGGAGCATGGTCGACCGTGGATGCTAAACGGCGTGGCTATCGACGTGTTATTCCCCAGCCAGCGCGCGCAGCAAATGACCCGTCAGACCTTTTGGCACCGTATTAAGCACTACGCCCAACTGGCCGGGATTGATAGCGAAAAACTTTCACCGCACGTTTTACGTCACGCCTTCGCGACGCATCTGTTAAACCACGGCGCGGATCTGCGCGTGGTGCAAATGCTGCTAGGGCATAGCGATCTGTCGACCACCCAAATTTATACGCACGTCGCGACAGAGCGCCTGCGTCAACTTCATCAACAGCACCATCCACGGGCATGATGCTGATTTAAAAGGACAGTTTATGAAACAAGGTTTAATGATGTTCACCCTGATGGCCGCCGCTTTCTCCGGCCTGGCGCACGCTGACGATGCTGCGATTAAGCAATCACTGGCGAAACTGGGTGTGCAGAGCACCGATATTCAGCCAGCTCCGGTCGCAGGCATGAAAACCGTGCTGACCAACAGCGGCGTGCTGTACGTCACCGAAGACGGTAAACACATCATCCAGGGACCAATGTATGACGTGAGCGGCGCGCAGCCGATCAACGTGACCAATGGTCTGCTGATGACCCACCTGAAAGCGCTGGAAAAAGAGATGATCGTCTACAAAGCGCCGCAGGAAAAACATGTGATCACCGTCTTTACCGACATCACCTGCGGCTATTGCCACAAGCTGCATGAAGAGATGAAAGATTACAACGCGCTGGGGATCACCGTGCGCTATCTGGCCTTCCCACGCCAGGGCGTGCAAAGCCAGGCTGAGCAGGATATGAAAGCTATCTGGTGTGCCAAAGACCGCAACAAAGCCTTTGATGATGCAATGGGCGGTAAAGGCGTGCAGGCGGCAACCTGTGATATCGACATTGCTAACCACTACGCGTTGGGCGTGCAGTTTGGTATTAACGGTACGCCGGCTATCGTTCTCAACGACGGTTACGTGGTTCCGGGTTATCAAGGGCCAAAAGAGATGAAAGCCTTCCTCGACGAACATAAAAAACAGACCAGCGGTAAATAATTCGCGTGAAACCACAGACTCAACTTCGCCGCCGTGAGGTGGATGATTCCATCACGTTGCCCGACGACCTTTCACCGCTGTTGCGCCGTCTTTACGCCAGCCGCGGCGTGAAAACATCGGACGATCTGCAACGTGGCCTGAAAGGCATGTTGCACTGGCGTGACCTGACTGGCGTTGAAAAAGCCGTCGAAATGCTGCACGACGCCTTCGAGAAAAATCTGCGCATTATGGTGGTGGGCGATTTTGACGCCGATGGCGCGACCAGCACCGCCTTAAGCGTCCTGGCGCTGCGCGCGATGGGCTGCCAAAGCGTGGAGTATCTGGTACCTAATCGTTTTGAGGACGGCTACGGGTTAAGCCCGGAAGTGGTCGATCAGGCCCATGCCCGCGGCGCGCAGATGATCATGACGGTAGATAATGGGATCTCTTCCCATGCCGGGGTCGATCATGCCCATAAACTGGGGATCGGCGTGCTGGTTACCGATCATCACCTGCCGGGCGATACGCTGCCGAACGCCGATGCGATGGTCAACCCGAACCTTGCCGATTGCCCGTTTCCGTCCAAATCGCTGGCCGGGGTTGGCGTCGCGTTCTATCTGATGCTGGTACTGTGTAACCATCTGAAGGATAAGGGATGGTTTGATTCCCGTGGTATTGCCGTTCCGAAAATTGTTGAATTTCTCGACCTCGTCGCGCTCGGTACCGTGGCTGACGTGGTACCGCTGGATGCCAATAACCGTATTCTCACCTGGCAGGGCTTAAGCCGTATCCGCGCCGGGGTCTGCCGTCCGGGAATTAAAGCGCTGCTGGAGATTGCCAATCGTGATGCGTCGAAGCTGGTGGCCAGCGACCTCGGTTTTGCGCTGGGGCCGCGTCTGAATGCCGCCGGGCGCTTAGACGATATGTCGGTCGGTGTAGCGCTGCTGCTGTGCGATAACCTTGGCGAGGCGCGCGTGCTGGCCAATGAACTCGATGCATTAAACCAGACGCGTAAAGAAATTGAGCAAGGGATGCAGGCAGAGGCACTGACCCTGTGCGAACAGCTTGAACGCAGCAGTGATGAGCTTCCCGGCGGGCTGGCGATGTATCACCCGGAGTGGCATCAGGGCGTTGTCGGTATCCTGGCCTCACGCATTAAAGAACGTTTCCATCGTCCGGTGATTGCGTTTGCGCCGGCGGGTAATGGCCAGTTGAAAGGTTCGGGGCGTTCTATTCAGGGGCTGCACATGCGCGATGCGCTGGAGCGTCTGGATACGCTGTATCCGGGGCTGATGCTGAAATTTGGCGGCCATGCAATGGCGGCCGGGCTCTCTTTGGAAGAAGCGCGTTTCGATGAGTTCCAGCGCTATTTTGGCGAACTGGTGACTGAATGGCTGGATCCGGCACTGTTGCAGGGAGAAATTCTCTCCGACGGTGAGCTGAGTCCACAGGAGATGACAATTGAGATGGCGCAGATGCTGCGCGAAGCCGGCCCGTGGGGACAGATGTTCCCGGAACCGCTCTTTGATGGCCGTTTCCGCCTGCTGCAACAGCGACTGGTGGGTGAACGTCATTTGAAAGTGATGGTGGAGCCGGTGGGTGGTGGTCCGCTGTTGGACGGTATTGCGTTTAACGTCGATACCGCCATCTGGCCAGATAACGGCGTGCGGGAAGTGACGCTGGCCTATCGGCTGGACATCAACGAATATCGCGGCAACCGCAGTTTACAGCTGATCATCGAGAATCTCTGGCCGATTTAGCACCTCTTTAACTGTAATTAAGAGCGGGAATCCGCTAAGATTCCGCTCTTATAACCGCATTTTTCTCGTCCATTAAAAGAAAATAGACCATGTTTGAAATAAACCCGGTAAATAATCGCATTCAGGACCTCACGGAGCGCTCCGACGTTCTTAGGGGGTATCTTTGACTATGATGCTAAGAAAGAGCGTCTGGAAGAAGTAAACGCCGAGCTGGAACAGCCGGATGTCTGGAACGAACCCGAACGCGCGCAGGCGCTGGGCAAAGAGCGTTCTTCCCTTGAAGCCATTGTCGATACGCTCGACCAGATGTCTCAAGGTTTAGAAGATGTGACTGGCCTGCTGGAACTTGCCGTAGAAGCCGACGACGAAGAGACCTTCAACGAAGCCGTTGCTGAGCTGGACACGCTGGAAGATAAACTGGCACAGCTGGAATTCCGTCGTATGTTCTCCGGTGAATATGACAGCGCGGATTGCTACATCGATATCCAGGCCGGTTCTGGCGGTACTGAAGCGCAGGACTGGGCAAGCATTCTCGAACGCATGTACTTGCGTTGGGCGGAAGCGCGCGGCTTTAAAACCGAAATTATTGAAGAGTCCGAAGGTGACGTGGCCGGGATTAAATCCGTGACCATCAAAATCTCCGGCGACTACGCGTACGGCTGGTTACGTACTGAAACCGGCGTTCACCGCCTGGTGCGTAAGAGCCCGTTTGACTCCGGCGGCCGTCGCCACACCTCGTTCAGCTCCGCGTTTGTCTACCCGGAAGTGGACGACGATATCGATATCGAGATTAATCCGGCGGACCTGCGTATCGACGTATACCGCGCGTCCGGCGCGGGCGGCCAGCACGTTAACCGTACGGAATCGGCGGTGCGTATTACCCACCTTCCGACCGGGATCGTGACGCAGTGTCAGAATGACCGTTCGCAGCACAAGAACAAAGACCAGGCCATGAAGCAGATGAAAGCGAAGCTTTATGAACTGGAAATGCAGAAGAAGAATGCAGAAAAACAGGCGATGGAAGATACCAAGTCCGACATCGGCTGGGGTAGTCAGATTCGTTCCTATGTTCTGGACGATTCCCGCATTAAAGACCTGCGCACTGGGGTAGAAACCCGCAATACGCAGGCGGTACTGGACGGAAGTCTGGATCAATTTATCGAAGCAAGTTTGAAAGCAGGGCTATGAGGAACCAACATGTCTGAACAAAACGCACAAGGCGCTGACGAGGTAGTCGATCTTAATAACGAAATGAAGGCACGCCGCGAGAAGCTGGCTGCACTGCGTGAGCAGGGCATCCCGTTCCCAAATGATTTCCGCCGTGACCGTACCTCTGATCTTCTGCACGCTGACTTTGATAGCAAAGAAAGCGAAGAGCTGGAAGCTCTGAATATCGAAGTTTCCGTGGCAGGTCGTATGATGACTCGCCGTATCATGGGTAAAGCTTCTTTCGTTACCCTGCAGGACGTTGGCGGCCGTATTCAGCTGTATGTCGCGCGTGACGATCTGCCGGAAGGCGTCTACAACGAGCAGTTCAAGAAATGGGACCTCGGCGATATCCTGGGTGCCAAAGGTAAATTGTTCAAAACCAAAACTGGCGAACTGTCTATCCATTGCACCGAGCTGCGTCTGCTGACCAAAGCACTGCGCCCGCTGCCGGACAAATTCCACGGTCTGCAGGATCAGGAAGCACGCTATCGTCAGCGTTACCTGGACCTGATCTCTAACGATACGTCCCGCAACACCTTCAAAGTGCGTTCCCAGATCCTCGCGGGTATTCGTGAGTTCATGGTTGGCCGCAACTTCATGGAAGTGGAAACCCCAATGATGCAGGTGATCCCTGGCGGCGCATCTGCCCGTCCGTTCATCACCCATCATAACGCGCTGGACCTGGACATGTACCTGCGTATCGCGCCGGAACTGTACCTGAAGCGTCTGGTGGTTGGCGGTTTCGAACGCGTATTCGAAATTAACCGTAACTTCCGTAACGAAGGTATTTCTGTTCGCCATAACCCAGAGTTCACCATGATGGAACTCTATATGGCGTACGCGGACTACAAAGATCTGATCGAGCTGACCGAATCTCTGTTCCGTACTTTGGCGCAGAACATTCTGGGCAACACCGCGGTGCCTTACGGCGACCAGACTTTCGACTTCGGCAAGCCGTTCGAAAAACTGACCATGCGTGAAGCTATCAAGAAATATCGTCCGGAAACCGACATGGCTGACCTGGATAACTTTGACTCCGCGAAGGCGATTGCTGAAAGCATTGGCGTTCACGTTGAGAAGAGCTGGGGTCTGGGCCGTATCGTGACCGAGATCTTCGAAGAAGTTGCCGAAGCGCATCTGATTCAGCCGACCTTCATCACCGAATACCCAGCAGAGGTTTCTCCGCTGGCGCGTCGTAATGATGAGAACCCGGAAATCACTGACCGCTTTGAGTTCTTCATCGGCGGCCGCGAAATCGGTAACGGTTTCAGCGAGTTGAACGACGCAGAAGATCAGGCGCAGCGCTTCCAGGATCAGGTTAACGCGAAAGAAGCTGGCGATGACGAAGCGATGTTCTACGACGAAGACTACGTCACCGCGCTGGAACATGGTCTGCCGCCAACCGCAGGTCTGGGTATCGGTATCGACCGTATGGTTATGCTGTTCACCAACAGCCATACCATCCGCGACGTGATTCTGTTCCCGGCAATGCGCCCGGTAAAATAATCGCTTCCGCGAAAAGCAAAAACCCGGTATTACCGGGTTTTTTTTCGTCTGTCATTTTGCGATCAGGCCTGTTTTGTGAAACCGATAAACGCCAGCCTCGCATTCTCATCGGCGGCTTCCATGACCATCCATGGACTAAACGCCCATGGTGTTAGCGTCAACGCGTCTAGTATGTCGGCAAGGTTGCACCACTGATACTCCATCACTTCATCGTGGTTTGCTAAAACGGCGCTGGTAACGCGTGCGGCATACACCGGGCAGACCTCATTCTCAACGATGCCGTTCGGCGCGACGGCGCGATAGCGGAAATCAGTTGCGACGGGGGTAATATCGGTAATCTCGACGCCCAGCTCAAAGCGGCTGCGGCGGGTAATCGCCTGCTCGAAAGTTTCACCCTGCTGCGGGTGTCCGCACACCGAGTTGGTCCAGACGCCAGGCCAGGCGATCTTACTCAGCGAACGGCGAGTGACCAGTAACTGGCCGCTTTCGTCGAATAACCAGCAAGAGAAAGCGAGGTGTAGCGGTGTGGAGAGGGTGTGAGCGGCGTACTTCTCCAGAATGCCTGAAGGTTTATCGTGCTCATCGAGCAAAATGACGTGTTCGCCAGTCATGACAACTCCTGAAAATAAAAGATGACCCGGCATAAACCCGCCGGGTCATATACTCAGGCGACCAGCGTAGCCCATTAATGGGGAAAAGGCATTACCAAAACAAGCCCTGGTAACATGTTGGCAACCGAGAGATAGTCAATCCCACTTTCCTGATACCAGCGCTCGCCAATCAACGCGACGGGTGGTTTAGCATCCGTCGTTACCCTGCTATCATAGTGTTCTCAACTATTCATGATCTGAGGATTCGTTTTGCGAGCAGGACGCCAAATCACTTCCCCTATACGCCTGTTGATGTGCCTGGTTATCGGGCTTGTGCTCTCTGGCTGTGCGGGTAATTCGTCTAACTCAGAGGGCAGCTACAGCGGCTCGGTTTACACCGTGAAACGAGGGGATACGTTGTCGCGTATTTCACGCATGACCGGCACCAGCGTGCGCGATCTGGCGCGAATGAACGGCATTTCCCCGCCTTACACCATTGAGGTTGGGCAAAAGCTGAAGGTTAGCGGCGCGTCGAAATCCTCGGGAAGTAAGAAATCGTCCTCCACCCAGACGGCAAAAGTCACGCCATCATCTGCGGTACCTAAGTCGTCCTGGCCTCCTGTCGGACAGCGCTGCTGGCGGTGGCCTGCGAGCGGTAAGGTCATCATGACCTATTCCACCTCGGAAGGGGGCAATAAGGGAATCGATATTGCCGGAACCCGCGGTCAGCCGATTTATGCGGCCGGTGCCGGGAAGGTGGTCTATGTTGGCAACCAGCTACGCGGTTACGGTAATCTGGTGATGATTAAGCATAACGAGGATTACATTACCGCCTATGCCCATAACGATAAGCTGATGGTAAATAACGGGCAAAGCGTGAAGATTGGCCAGCAGATTGCCACCATGGGCAGTTCTGATGCCGACTCTGTAAGTCTCCATTTCCAGATTCGCTATCGGGCGACGGCGATTGATCCGCTGCGTTATCTGCCGCCTCAGGGCAGCAAACCGAAGTGCTAAGCGGTTAATTTACCACCACTTAGCACCGTAAAGTCTTGCCAGACGAGGAGTAAGGTTTATAATGCTCCTCGCACACCTTAGCGGGCGTAGTTCAATGGTAGAACGAGAGCTTCCCAAGCTCTATACGAGGGTTCGATTCCCTTCGCCCGCTCCAAACTCAAGTCTTCTGAAGTCTACCCAACTCAATTTTTCCTTGATAAATCAGCAGTTATAGCATTCTATTAGTCTATTGAACTCAATAATACTCCCCCAGGGTCAAGCTCAATGTGGGGGTATGGATGGGGGTATAATTGTACCCCATGCTGAGAGGTACCCCCAATGAAGTTAACTGCTCGTCAGGTTGAAACTGCAAAGCCGAAAGAGAAGCCCTACAAATTGGCTGATGGTGGGAGTCTTTACTTATTGGTTAACCCCAACGGTAAGAAATACTGGCGTCTGAAGTATCGTACGCCTGGAGGGGAAAATGTACTTGCGCTTGGTGTTTATCCTGCTGTTTCTTTAGCTGAAGCACGAAGCAAGCGTGAGGATGCTAAAAGAACATTAGCAGCTGGTAACGATCCTTCTCTCGAAAGAAAAATGGAGAAGCTCAGTCGCAAGCAGGACGCTGAAAACTCGTTTGAGGCTATCACTCGGGAGTGGTATCAGCGTCGCTATGATCGCTGGTCTGTCTCCTATCGTGAAGAGATGATGAGAACCTTTGAGAAGGATGTATTTCCTTATATCGGCCACCGACCAATCAAAGATATCAAACCGATGGAGTTGCTTGCTGTTCTTTCAAAGATAGAAACTCGAGGAGCAACTGAGAAGGTCCGTAAGGTTCGCCAGCGTTGTGGAGAGGTCTGGAAGTATGCGGTTGTGACTGGCAGGGCTGAGTACAATCCAGCTCCCGATCTAGCCAGCGCCGTAGCTCCCCATGAGAAAGAGCACTATGCTTTTTTGACCCAGGATGAACTGCCTGAGTTTCTTCGGACTCTGAACACCTATGCCGGTAGTGTGATTGTTAAGATTGCGATGCAATTACTTATTTTGACTGGAGTAAGGCCTGGGGAATTGAGGCAAGCGGAGTGGCAGGAGTTTGATTTTGAGCGGAAGGTTTGGAACGTACCAGCAGAGCGAATGAAAATGCGCCGACCTCATCTGGTTCCGTTATCAAGCCAGGCAATTGACCTGCTTAATCAGCTTAAACCCATGACGGGAGCAGGAGAGTTGCTGTTCCCAGGACGTAATAATCCTAAGAAACCGATGAGTGATATGGCATTGACTGTGTTGGTAAGGCGCATCGGCTATGCAGGACGCGTTACAGGGCATGGATTCCGCCACACGATGAGTACCATTTTGCATGAGCAGGGATTTAACTCGGCCTGGATCGAGCTACAGCTGGCTCACGTCGATAAGAACTCAATTCGTGGAACGTATAACCATGCTCAATATCTGGAGGGGAGGAGGGCGATGATGCAGTGGTATGGTGATTTTACTAGTAATTTAGGCAAGGAAGGGATTATTACAAGCTGAAATGTTGAAAGGCAGTCTCGAAAAGCAATTGCATTCGTCTGGGTACCTAGACGTCTGGATGGATGTAATTCAATATATGCTGCTAACTGCAATAGTTGAAAACCAGAGAAATAGTGGCTATTGCTACAAATTTTTTGCCTAAGTCAAAACTTGGTCTGCCTATACACTGATGCTATTTTAGACAAAACTAAATAAGGGAGGTAAGTATGTTTGAGGCGATCCAGCCATTGGATATATACAATAAGAACATCAACATACTGATTGGCTCAGGCGCTTCAGCAGACTTGTTCCCGACGCTGTCCCTAGCCATCAAGAATGCAGAGGGACGGCGAGAAACGATCGAAACGCTCGCCACACAGTTTGAAAACTCGCCAGAGAAGCGAACCGCGTTATTCATGCACTACTACAACACATGTATTTTTCCAGTGCAGACATTCAATCCAAGTTTCGTTACAACGAATAAAGGAAAAGAAAATCTCAAGAATTATGAGATTTTTTTAACAACCCTTTTGGGGTTGTTGGATAGAAGGAAAGACCTCAACCGCAAAATCAATATTTTTACCACAAACTATGATGGATGCCTGTCCCATACAGCTGACAGCCTTCTCATGAAGGGATCACATGATTTTGTGGTGAATGATGGTACCTCCGGATTTCACACAAAGCATCTTCATTCCAAAAACTTCAGTACGTTTCAATGTCAAACTGGAGTATTTGAACGAAGCAACTATGGCATCCCGCAGCTAAACATTATCCATCTTCACGGTTCGGTTTACTGGTCAAAAAGCGGTGATAAGATTGAAGTCAATTACCGCAATGATTTTAGTAACCTTTTGACAGAAGAGACACTCGGAAATTTAAATGGATATTCCGAATTTCTTGGTGTCGATGGCAACAGAACTGAAGGCATTCCATCCTTGGCATTCAGTCAAGACCAGATAGATATTTTCTGGGGGGAGTACAATAAGCTACCTATTGTCAACCCCACTAAGTGGAAGTTTTACGAAACTGTCTTCGAAGAACACTACTACCAGATGCTCAGGCTATTAAGCTATGAGCTTGAAAAACCAAATTCTATACTCATAACATTTGGCTTTTCGTTTGCTGATGAACACATTCTCAGACTTATCCAACGCTCCCTCTCCAACCCACAACTTCATACTTTTATTTGTTGTTATAGCAACAATAGTGCAAATAGCATGCGGGAAGAATTCAAATCTTGGAAAAACGTCCAAGTAATTGGGCCCGCTGAAGATATGAATATGGACTTCACCAATTTCAATAAATATGTTTTCTCACTCACGCCAGACACTTATGAACCTCCATTAAAAGCTGAAGAGGAGGATCTGATATGAGTATCATCGTAGGTGAGGTTATTGCAGTGAGTGGAGTGCGTATCTCCCTTCGAATTTTTGAAGACTCCAATCATGAGACTATTTTCTACGGAGGAGTTAAGTACAGAGGTATTTCACTTCGGGAGCACGTATCTATTCAGCGAGGCTTTATAGATATTGTCTGTCTTGTTGAAGGTGAATTTTTGGATGAGAAAAGGCTAGAGACTGATGCCGAGAAGGTCCAATATGTACGAAAAGTGGATGTTCGCCCCATTGGTTATATAGTAGATGATAAGTTTTTTGAAGGTGTGAAGTACATGCCGATGATCCGAGACAAGGCATCTCTACTCAGCGAACTTATGGTAGGGAAAATTTATGGGGCGGACGGTAAAACAGGTTTTTCTATTGGCTCTATGCTCAAGGAGAATGTACCCATCAACCTCCCATGGATGCGATTATTCAACAGCCATTTGGGCATATTTGGTAACACCGGGAGTGGTAAATCTAATACGCTAGCTAAACTTTATACTACACTTTTTAATGAGCGGCTCCAAGCATTACAGCACAAGAGCCAGTTCGTTATCATAGATTTTAATGGTGAATACACGGAAGATCAGCTACTACCAGCTAAGAATAAGCAAATCACAGTGCTGGACTCTAAAAAAGCAAAGCACAAATTCAAGATTGAAGGCGCTCATTTTTGGGATGTCGAAACCCTAAGCCTCTTGTTTCAGGCAACTACGAACACACAACAGCCATTTCTGCGTCGCGTTCTATCTGGTAAGGAAAAATTTAAAACTACGCCACTCAAAAGGTATGTAGAAAAGGTTTTTGAAAAAGTTTTTAGTACAGGTGAAGCGAAATCAGATGCTTTGGATTTGAGCCGTGAAATTGCACGCATGATTGACTGCGAATTGCTTCAAGAACATTTAAAAGGAATTATTTATTACAATAAAGATAAGTATTTTAAGCATGCCAGCGGCACGTACTATAATTCAAATGGCAATGGATTTGACGCGAATATCAAACCCATTATTGATGAGAGTGTTAATTTAGATGGAATTGATCAATTCGACGAACTAATATTGCGGTGCTACCTCCAACTCTGTTCAGATGTTGTATTTGGCTATGCCCAATACGAACACATTCAACCGGTGCTAGCTAGGGCCAAATCATCTATATCGGCTCTGCGTAATGTTCTTGAAATCGTTGATGTGCCACAACCTCCGCATCTCTTACATGTCATCTCTTTAAAGAAATGCAAGAATGAGATAAAAAAGATCTTGCCACTGCTTGTAGCCAAAAATTTCTACACAAATCATAAAGATGCAGAGAATCTTAAAAGCCCTCCAAGCCGGACTCTGCACCTTATCATTGATGAGGCACACAATATTTTGTCAGAGCAGTCCACCCGTGAGCATGAAATCTGGAAAGACTACCGGCTTGAACTCTTTGAAGAAATAATTAAGGAGGGACGCAAGTATGGCGTATACCTCACACTATCTAGTCAGCGGCCTGCAGATATTTCACCTACTATTGTTTCCCAGATTCACAATTTCTTCATACACCGATTGGTTAACGATCGCGACCTTATGCTATTAGACAATACAATTAGCACGTTAGATTCCAGTTCTAAGGCTCTCATACCGACTCTAGCCAAGGGCTGCTGCGTAGTCACTGGAACCGCTTTTGATCTTCCAATGATATTGAAAATTGACCCGCTGCTGAAACAGCATCGACCCAGCAGCGACGATGTGAACCTTGAAGAACTTTGGGCGCTACCTCCAGCTTAATATTAACTCTAACAGAATGTGCCCTGTGGATGTCTTCAGGGCTTCCTAGTATAAGAGGTTACTCTAGATTATCTCGCTGTCCATACTAGACGTAGAGAGAAGCTTTGCTTCTTTCATATATGGAAATTCAAATATATTTTTTGACATTGCACTGTTATAGAGAGAAACTGCGAGATAATAGCAGGAGGGCTTATGCCACAATTATCAGCATTACCACTCTTCAAAAACCTCTCCGATGAAACCCGTTTGGGCATCGTGTTGCTGCTCAGAGAGATGGGAGAGCTGTGCGTGTGCGATCTCTGTACAGCGCTGGATCAGTCGCAGCCCAAGATCTCCCGCCATCTGGCAATGCTCCGGGAAAGCGGTCTATTGCTGGATCGCAAGCAGGGGAAATGGGTTCATTATCGCTTATCCCCGCATATTCCATTCTGGGCTGCTCAGGTGATTGAGCAGGCCTGGTTAAGCCAACAGGACGATGTACAGGCCATCGCCCGTAAGCTGGCATCGGCAAACTGCTCTGGTAGCGGTAAGGCTGTTTGCATCTAAAAAATTTGCCTGAACATATATGTTTTTCCAAATGTGAGGTATTCAGAATGAAGACGTTAACGGTGTTTGACCCGGCAATGTGCTGCAGTACCGGCGTATGTGGCTCAGATGTCGATCAGGTTCTGGTTGATTTTTCTGCTGATGTGCAGTGGCTGAAAGGACGTGGTGTACAGGTTGAACGTTACAACCTGGCGCAGCAGCCCATGAGCTTTGTTCAGAATGAGAAAGCGAAAGCATTCCTCGAAGCATCTGGAGCAGAAGGTCTTCCGTTACTGCTATTGGACGGTGAAACGGTGATGGCAGGGCGATACCCAAAACGCGCTGAGCTGGCTCGCTGGTTCGGTATTCCGCTGGAGAAGGTAGGGTTAGCTCCCACCAGCTGCTGTGGTGGTAATACTTCCTGTTGCTGAATATGTCAGGAGGACATATGAAATTCTTACAGAATATCCCGCCTTACCTGTTTTTTACCGGCAAGGGTGGTGTAGGAAAAACTTCTATTTCCTGCGCGACGGCTATCCGCCTTGCTGAACAGGGTAAGCGGGTTTTGCTGGTCAGTACTGACCCAGCCTCCAATGTCGGTCAGGTGTTCGATCAGGCTATCGGTAATACCATTCGCCCTGTGGCAGCAGTTCCTGGACTTTCCGCTCTGGAAATCGACCCGCAGGAAGCCGCCAAACAATACCGCTCCAGAATCGTTGATCCTATCAAAGGTCTTTTGCCTGATGACGTTGTTAACAGTATCAGCGAGCAGCTTTCAGGAGCCTGTACCACTGAGATTGCGGCGTTTGATGAGTTCACCGGCTTATTGACAGACGCTTCCCTGCTGACCCGCTTCGATCACATCATTTTTGATACAGCGCCGACGGGCCACACGATTCGCCTTCTCCAGCTTCCCGGTGCCTGGAGTAGCTTCATTGAAAGTAACCCGGATGGTGCTTCCTGTCTTGGCCCAATGGCCGGGCTGGAAAAGCAGCGTGAGCAGTATGCTCATGCGGTAGAGGCGTTATCCGATCCTGAACGTACCCGCCTGGTTCTGGTTGCGCGACTGCAAAAATCTACGCTGCAGGAAGTCGCCCGCACCCATGAAGAACTCGCCGCAATTGGCCTGAAAAACCAATACCTGGTGATTAATGGTGTGCTGCCTAAAGCCGAAGCTGAACATGACGCCCTGGCCGCTGCGATATGGCAACGTGAGCAGGAGGCACTGGCAAATCTTCCTGCCGGTTTATCTGGGCTACCGACAGATACCCTATTACTACAGCCAGTCAATATGGTTGGTGTTTCAGCATTGAAGGGACTTCTGGATACCGGTTCTGAGGCATTACCGCTCCCGGTAACGAACATCCAGTACACGCCTGAAAACTTATCGCTCTCTGGCCTGGTTGATGATATCGCTCGCAGTGAACACGGTCTGATTATGCTGATGGGTAAAGGCGGTGTGGGTAAAACCACAATGGCTGCGGCTATCGCCGTCAGTTTGGCAGATAAGGGTTTTGATGTGCATCTCACTACCTCAGATCCTGCTGCACACCTGAGTACAACGTTGAATGGCAGCCACAAAAATCTGCAGGTCAGCCGAATCAACCCTCACGATGAAACTGAACGCTATCGTCAGCATGTTCTTGAGACGAAAGGCAGGGATCTGGATGAGGCAGGGAAACGGCTGCTCGAAGAGGATTTACGTTCTCCTTGCACGGAAGAGATTGCGGTGTTCCAGGCGTTCTCACGCGTAATCCGTGAAGCAGGCAAACGGTTTGTGGTCATGGATACGGCACCTACCGGGCATACGCTATTACTGCTTGATGCGACCGGGGCTTACCACCGAGAGATTGCCAAAAAAATGGGGAGTAAAGGTCATTTTACTACCCCAATGATGCAGCTTCAGGACCCGGAACGCACCAAAGTCCTGCTGGTCACTCTGCCTGAAACCACACCGGTACTGGAAGCGGCAAACCTGCAGTCCGATCTTGAGCGTGCGGGGATTCATCCGTGGGGCTGGATTATCAATAACAGCCTTTCCATTGCGGATACGAGTTCTCCGTTGCTTTGCCAGCGCGCCCAGCAGGAACAGCCTCAGATTGAGGCTGTTAAGAATCAGCACGCTAACCGTATAGCGCTCGTTCCGGTACTGGCTTCTGAGCCAGCCGGTATTGAAAAACTCAGAGAGTTGGCGAGTTAATTTTTTGTTTTTACAGGGCGGTAGAACCGCCCTGTCAGGAGGATGTATGTTACTGGCAGGCGCTATTTTTGTCCTGACCATTGTTTTGGTTATCTGGCAACCGAAGGGATTAGGGATCGGCTGGAGTGCAATGCTAGGCGCAGGACTGGCTTTGATATCTGGCGTTGTGCATGTAAGCGATATTCCGGTGGTGTGGAATATCGTCTGGAACGCGACAGCGACCTTTATTGCGGTGATTATCATCAGCCTGCTGCTCGATGAATCCGGCTTTTTCGAATGGGCGGCATTGCATGTTTCACGCTGGGGTAACGGTCGTGGCCGTTTGCTCTTTACGTATATCGTCCTGCTAGGTGCAGCGGTGGCGGCATTGTTTGCCAACGATGGTGCGGCATTGATTCTTACTCCAATTGTCATCGCCATGCTGCTTGCATTAGGTTTCAGTAAAGGTACTACGCTGGCATTTGTCATGGCCGCCGGGTTTATTGCCGATACGGCCAGTCTGCCGCTTATCGTGTCCAACCTGGTTAACATCGTTTCTGCAGACTTCTTTGGGCTGGGCTTCACTGAGTATGCGTCGGTAATGGTGCCGGTGGATATTGCCGCTATTATCGCCACGCTGGTGATGCTGCATCTGTTCTTCCGCAAAGATATTCCGCCGACTTACGACCTGGCTCTCCTGAAAGCACCTGCAAAAGCTATTAAAGATCTGGCAACCTTCAGAACCGGATGGATAGTGTTGATCCTTCTTCTGGTTGGCTTTTTTGTCCTTGAGCCGGTGGGTATCCCGGTCAGCGCGATTGCTGCTGTAGGAGCTGTCATTCTGTTTGCGGTGGCGAAACGAGGCCATGCCATTAACACTGGCAAAGTGCTTCGCGGTGCGCCATGGCAGATTGTCATCTTCTCATTGGGGATGTACCTGGTGGTCTACGGTCTGCGCAACGCTGGGCTAACCGAATACCTTTCAGGTGTGCTGAACGTACTGGCGGATAAAGGACTCTGGGTTGCGACGCTTGGTACTGGCTTCCTGACGGCTTTCCTGTCTTCCATCATGAACAACATGCCTACCGTGCTGGTTGGCGCTCTCTCTATTGATGGCAGCACTGCAACAGGCGTTATCAAAGAAGCGATGATCTACGCCAACGTGATTGGCTGCGATCTGGGCCCGAAAATTACACCTATTGGTAGCCTGGCAACGCTGCTCTGGCTGCATGTCCTTTCACAGAAGAATATGACCATCACCTGGGGATACTATTTCCGCACCGGGATCGTCATGACTCTGCCTGTGCTGTTTGTAACGCTGGCAGCGCTGGCGCTACGTCTCTCTTTCACTTTGTAATGAGATACTGATATGAGCAACATCACTATTTATCACAACCCGGCCTGCGGCACGTCGCGTAACACGCTGGAGATGATCCGCAACAGCGGTAATGAGCCGACTGTTATTCTTTACCTTGAGACCCCACCTTCACGCGATGAGCTGGTCAAACTCATTGCAGATATGGGCATTTCCGTCCGGGCTTTGCTGCGTAAGAACGTCGAACCGTATGAGGAACTGGGTCTTGCAGATGATAAATTTACTGACGACCAGCTAATCGATTTTATGTTGCAACATCCGATCCTGATTAACCGTCCGATTGTAGTGACGCCACTGGGAACTAAACTTTGCCGTCCTTCTGAAGTCGTTCTGGATATCCTGCCAGAATCTCAGAAAGGGGCTTTCACCAAAGAAGATGGTGAAAAAGTCGTTAATGATGCAGGTAAAAGACTGAAATAAAAATGAAGGGGGCATTTGCCCCCTTCATGGTTACTTAGCCATTTCTTTCAGTAGGTCAATACCTACCGGCTCTTCGCTCTGTAACGCAGTTAATGCAATACGCTTTGCATACTGCTCTTCCACATCAGAGATGAGAGGCAACTCGCGGTTCGCCCTGGTCTTCAGGAAAGGTGAAGACGGTTCAGCTGCCGCCAGGCTGTTATTCACAACCCATGCCCATGGCTCGATGCCAGCGCGACGTAAATCCTGCTGTAGGTTCGCCGCTTCAAGTACCGGTGTCGTTTCGGCAAGCGTCACGATAATAACCTTTGTCTTCTCCGGGTCCTGCAATTGCATCATTGGCGTCATCACATGGTCATGTGTTTGCCCCATCTGACGCACCATTTCCCGGTGATAGGCTCCTGTTGCATCCAGTAGCAGAAGTGTGTGACCTGTTGGCGCGGTGTCCATAATAACAAAATGATCGTCTGCCTCTTTGATGATCCGCGAGAATGCCTGAAACACGGCGATCTCTTCAGTACATGGCGAGCGGAGATCTTCCTCCAGCACTGCTAGTCCCTCAGCGTCTAATCCTTTGCCCTGATTTTCCAGCACAAAGCGGCGATAGCGCTCTGTCTCCACCTTCGGATCGATACGGCTGACCTGAAGGTTTGGCAGCGAGCCATCCAGCGTATAAGACAGATGTGCTGCCGGATCGGACGTCGTCAGATGGACTTTATGACCGCGTTTTGCCAGCGATACCGCGATCGAAGCTGCAACAGTCGTTTTGCCCACGCCACCTTTACCCATTGCCATTACCAGACCTTTACCTGTCAGGCTGAGTTCATCTACCAGTGAGGCAAGTTTCGGTAAATCCAAAGTATTCAGCGTGGTAGCAGGGAGCGGCAGCGAGGCTTTGTTCTCCGTAAATAACTGACGCAGCGCTTCCAGACCGACCAGATTAAATGGCTTCAGATACAGCTGCGAGCGGGGAAGGTTCGCCAGGTTCTCTGGCATTGCCTGTAATGCTTTTTCTTCTCGAGCCAGAATACTTTGCGCCAGTGGATCATTTTCACCCGCAAACGGCGGCAGCACGCCATTAATGGCAAGGTGTTGATGCTGCAAACCGATAGCAGAAAGCTCATCGTGCGTATGAGAGACTTCTTTCAGTGTTGAAGCTTGGGCTCGGGCAACCAGAACCAAGCGCGTGAGAGCTGCATCAGACAGCGCCTTAACCGCGTCTGAGTACTGGTGCTGTTGTTTCTCCAGCCCCACCAGCGGCCCGAGGTTAGCGGCGGCATCAGGGTTCGCTTCGAGATAACCGCTCCAGGCCCCCGGCAACTCAAGCATACGGATGGTATGACCGGTTGGCGCAGTATCAAATACGATATGGTCATACTTTTCCCGCAACTCATGGTTGGTAAGAAGACCAGTAAACTCATCAAATGCCGCGATTTCCGTAGTGCATGAACCGGAGAGCTGTTCTTCAATGCTGCTGACCACATCGGCTGGCATCAGCCCGCGAACCGGGTCGAGTACTCGGTCACGATATGCCTGTGCTGCAGCCATCGGATCAACTTCCATCGCGGCAAGATTTTCTACGGTACTGATATCTGTGATTCGGTGGCCGATAGTCTGGCTAAAGACTTGGCCGACATTGGAAGCCGGATCGGTACTCACCAGAAGCGTTCTCTTACCCTGATCGGCCAGCCATACCGCAGTAGCACAGGCCAGGGATGTTTTACCCACGCCACCTTTGCCAGTGAAGAAGATGAACGGGGGAATGTCTTTTAAAAATGGCATATTCATCAGTGATTGCTCCTCTGGAATTAAGGCATACGTGGAATGCTGCAGCAGCGTGGTTGCGTGCTGTCTTCACTCCAGTCCTGACTAAGCGGAATACCTGCCCAACGGGCGATATCTTCACGAGTCGGGAGTTTGCCTGCCATCACGAGTTTGCCGTCGAGCAAGGTGACAGGGAGAGACTCCATCCCTGATGTGTTCAGAAACTCTTTAATGACCGGCGAATTCAGGAACTGCTGCGGGTTCTTCGCAAGGCTGTAGCGCTGTATATCAACGTCATTCTTTTTCGCCCATTCGGCGCTGGCGTTCCATTTGACGGCTTCGTCACTGACTACAACGCTGCTGGTTGCACAGCAGCCTGCTGCTTCAAAGATCTCAATTTTTGACATGGACTGTTTACCTCAGTGTTTAGTCATTTGGCTTTACACTGAGGTAAACGAAGGTGGTGGGGAAAAGATGCGCGATTAATTCATTTTTTTGTGGCAGCAGACGGAAGACGTGTCATCCGCCTCAATCTGACAAAGTTCTGTCATCGTCTCTTTCAGGTGTTTTCTGGCCCGAAGTAGTCGGGATTTAAACGCCGTAAGCGTGATTCCCAGTTCATCGGCCAGGGACTGCTGGGGACGCCGGTTAAGGTCGGATTCTTCAATCAACCACCGCTCATCTTCAGGTAATGCCTGCAATGTTTCAGGCAGGCAAATATCCAGCGTTGAGATTGCATCAGGGGATGCATCAGTGAATGGGGCATCATCTTCCAGCTCAACGAATTCCCTGGTGGTGCGGTACTCATCAATCAGCAGATTCCTCGCCGCCCGATACAGCCAGGCTCGCGGATTCTCCATTTCGCAGAAACTGTCTGAATGAGCGCGGGCACGCAGGAATAGCTCTTGCAGAAGGTCTGCTGCTTTTTCGCTATCACCTGTCTTAGATGTCAGAAAGCGAGAGAGTTCGGCTTCATGTTGCCGCCAGAACACGCTCATGCAGTTGTTGAATGCCGTTACATCACTCATACCAGCCCTCAAATTTTGCTCTGATTAACCCGCCGTGAAAGTTCTTCTGCAGACTCTTTTCGTTCGCTGTAGCGATCAACGAGATAGGCTGAGTTACCTCGGGTCAGCAGAGTAAATTTCACCAGTTCTTCCATCACATCCACGATCCGGTCGTAATAAGACGACGGTTTCATTCGTCCATCTTCATCAAATTCCTGCCAGGCTTTTGCCACAGAGGACTGATTCGGGATGGTGATCATCCGCATCCAGCGGCCAAGAATGCGCATCTGGTTTACGGCATTGAAAGACTGAGAGCCACCGCAGACCTGCATAACGGCCAGAGTCTTACCCTGCGAAGGGCGAACAGCGCCTTCTGATAACGGTATCCAATCAATCTGGGCTTTCATGATGCCGGTCATCGCACCATGGCGTTCAGGGGAACACCACACCATCCCTTCGGACCAACGAACCAGCTCGCGCAGTTCCATGACTTTAGGATGCGAGTCAGGCGCATCATCAGGAAGAGGCAAGCCAGAAGGATTGAAGATCCGCACTTCTGCGCCCATGGCGGTCAGTAACCTTGCCGCTTCTTCCGTTGCCAGTCGGCTGTAGGAACGTTCGCGCACAGAGCCGTACAACATGAGGATACGTGGAGGATGGGGAACGGCAGGAACACCGAATCTTGCCTCTGTGATTGAGGTGTCGAACAAACCCGAATCAACATTCTTAAGATCACCTGTCATTTTACTTCTCCGTCTTCTGGGGCAGGGGGAGGCAGTCGTTAGTCCCTGAGCAGCATTCTTCTGTCAGGAAGGCAATCAGAGCCTCAAGGTTTTCATATCGAGCGTGGCAAAAAAGCGTTCTGCCCTGACGTTCCTGGCGTACCAAAGAAACTGATATCAACGAGGAAAGATGATGGCTCAACGTAGACGCTGGGATTTCGAGCCGCTTCTGCAGTTCGCCAACCGGTAGCCCTTCATGCCCGGCTTTAACCAGCTCTCTGTATACGCTTAGGCGCGTAGGATGACCCAGCTCTTTCAGGGTTTCTGCTGCTTTCGAAAGCTCCATTTATATCTCATTTCTATATTTCCGGAATTATAGAATAATATCGTATCTTCCAATAAATACCAATAGTGAATGGGCCTTGCCCCTGAACATTTTGGATAAAGGGGGAGCATCATTGAGAAAAAGTGGGGAGTAGCTCTGCTCTTTTTCCCAGGAGTAAAACGGTTAGGCACAGATCGGAACTGATATTAGTGGCCGGTAAATAGCAGATATTCATCCATCATTTGCGTGAGGGATATGTTTTCCTCCTGCCGTCCAACCAGCCACAAGCCTAGATCTTCAGGTGCCTTACGTTTCAGGTTATCCAACCAGTCTTCCAGCGTCGCACCCATCATCAAATCGTACCAACATAGCCAGACCAGTTTGTGGCGATGCTCCGGTGAACTGAATTGGTGTAACAGGCTAATCAGCCTATTTGCCAGTGGGCGTTGTTTGAGGCGGATACATTCACTCAGTAATATCCCTTCCAACATTGGGTGGTGCAGTAAAGTTTTTTGCCTTGTCTCAAGGCTGATTTGCATATCAGTCAATACCGACACTGGCTCTGGATGCTGACTTCCGTAAATCAGTCGGTAAAGGCACTGTGGTACCACTGCAGTCATCTGCCCTGCGCCGGGAAAGTACAGACTGCCCACCATCAGATGGTGGCTGGCCTGAATATTGGGATGACACATGCCATTTATGATGGCCAGTTTTGTGAACCCGTTTAGCCAACGTTGATAGCTGACCAGCAAACTGTTATATCGCGTCTTTGTCTCTTTCATGGTGGATTATCCCTGGATACTGAATGACAGGCAGCCGCAAACCTCCGCTATGAGAGGATAAAGAGTTTGCCTGTCAGGAAAGTGATATGTAAGGAGAGGTATTTAGCTGCGTGATTCGTGGATTCTCGCCTGTAGCCAGGCTTCCACTTCACTCTGTAGCCATCGTGAACTTCGCCCCAGTTTGATGGGTTTTGGAAATATGCCATCTTTGATGAGTCGGTAAATCCACTTATCACTGACCCCCAGCAGGCGGGTGATGAAAGTCATATCAACGAACTGATCTTCAAGCAGGGAAGGTTTAATTGCCATGGTGAGATTCTCCGGTAGCTAAGTAAGTACCGGAGTCGTGTGATGAATCACTGTACCCTTCTCCGGCATAACAACCGGAACTGACGTAAAAAAGTGCGTCGTTTTATCGAAGCCCTCGCGGTCTGCCCAGTCCACTCGCGGGTGGTACCTCGTTGGCCCCGTAGTAAGTCTGCCCGTATTTTGATTTCTCCTTGGCGAGATAGCTGATGATGTAGCGCAGGTTGTCGATGGCTGCAGCATCATCGTAATTGACGGGGCGGGTGATATCGGCTTCGTAGCACTTCTTGGGATCACAGCGATTGTGGTACCCCTCACCCTGTGTAATCTTCTGCCAGGCAGCCCCCGCCTGTTCAGCCACCGGAAAGGTGGCCTGGTTATGGTGACCATCAAGATACATCACGATATGGGCATGGCATTTGTGTCGGGAAGTACACTCCAGTACCCAGAAGTGGCCCACGATGTTGCTCTCTAACATCAGATGTTCTGTTAACTGGCGTACCTCCCTTTCTGTCTCGTACCATCCGTGATGGTTATAACGCCATGTGTCATTCTGATAGAACACATCGAGTCTGAGGGGCTGAAGGCGGGAGTAACGTTCCAGTAGCTGATCAAGATGGTGGTTCAGTAACGACAACAGGAACCAGTTCATTGTGTATTTGCGATTCCAGGGCCAGGGAAAGTCCATGATTTAATCCTCTGTAGTGTGTGTACAAAGGAAGGTGGTGATATGTAATTTTTATGCAGGAAAGTCACAGTATTTCTGTTTACTGAGCAGTACTGTGGGGACAGAAGATATACAGACGGGGTAAGCGGATCACTGGGGAAGGGGATATGAAGAGGAAGTTCTTAAAACATGAAGACCTTAATTATACTAAAAACCCAAATGTTCGCTCCTGGTATCCAGGCTGTCCTGACAGCATCATATTCAGTATTTTTACGTGAGAGCATGTTACTATGAATTGATAACTAAAGAGAAAGAGCAATAGAATAAACTTGTTGATAATAAAGGTGTTTAAGGTTAATTGTTATGCACTTTTTCTAAAATGCTTAATAGGTGATTGGCATGTCAGAACGAATCACTTTCAATGTAACCAATTCTGAGACTCTGCGTGTTGTGGATGAATACAGCAAAAAACAGAAGATCTCACGATCGCAGGTTATTTCCACATTGCTGGATGCCACCGTTCCGGTACTGAAAGATATTAATCGCTATTATCAGCTTGCGGACGAACTTAAGGCCCGGCTACTGTCTGGTGTCTACCAGCAGGATTTGCCTCGCCGAAGAAATGTTGTAGCTGCTGAAAAGTATTGTATGGAGATCTGGGAGAGTAAGCTTCAGGTTGGAAAAGGGTACGACTTTGACAGCGTCAATGGCAAGGTGCATGTTCGCGAACATAAGCGACACCTCCGTCGGGATAATGCAGTTGGCAGGGTCGAAAATCGACATATCAAAGAGTTCTGTCAGTCGCTCCTGGAAAGATCAGAACAGGATGCCCGCTATGCCTGTTTTATCTATACCGAAAGGATTATTTTTGCTGATGTTGAAACCTCTGGACACTCTTCATCCCCAATAAAACTGGCAGCAGGTGATGCTGTAATTTTGCTGGCAAAAGATGTGGTTTTTAACGAGTTTTTCTTTGATATAGGTAAGGCGCTTTTTATTAATGTGGTTGATCTTATGTCATACGGTACAAGTGGTATCCCGGAGACGACAGGAGACCCACGTGTTCATTGCTGGGTGCCAATTCTGTTTAGTGGGAAAAATGCCGTGATAGTACCTGTGTACCTGATTGACCCTGCTACGGCCCCGACGTTAAGAAAACCAGACAACATCACAGTGGTTTACCAGGACAAAAAGTAACGTTGATTCTTGTTCCTGCCATGCCATGCGTTTTCATCTATCCCGTGGCAACCTCAGACTCATCTAGGTTGAATTACCTTGTGCAGGTGAAAGTCAGCAATGTGATAAAGAATATACAGTACTGAGCTGCAGGCATTCTGTCTGACATGAACCAGGGCTACAGGGGATATAACGAAGCGTTGAGGGCAGCAATATTGCTGCCGGGAAGACGCTCCCCCGGCAGAAACACAAATTAAATCGGCTTGTTGTGATCAGGAAGCATTCTACATAGTGTGTTGTCCTTCTGGACATAGTGATGAAGCAACGCCGCTGCCGCATGGAAAGCAATGAAGAAATATCCGGCATTACCCAGTGTTTCGTGAATATTTTTCAGTACTGACTTCACCAAAGGGTCGGGCGTAGCAAAAGGAGAAATAGTGAGCCCCAGAAAAATCCAGCTCTTACCGTTAATAGCCATCAGAGCGACCTCCAGTAATTTTCTCCGAAATGAATGCTGCATAGCCATGATCTTCTGTCGGATTATCGCGCTTCAGCGGCCAGTCGATATCGTCATCCTGCCGGGCGATATAACCATCAAGTGCCCCGTATTCAGGTTGCATAGACCCGTTGAACTCACAGCACGAAGCGGTTAGAACTAACTGAGCTGAAGGTCCGTTGTGAGCGAGAAGCGGACATTGCAGACTGCCCAGTAGAAAAAGTGCTATCAGAATTATCTAAAGGAAGATCGTATTTACCATGTCTCATTCTAACTGTTTAATAAATTACAAAAATTAAAATTTCCATTTAATATCATCGCGTTAAGCAAGAGAATTAAACCTCTCATTTAATTTATGATTCTTATTTAATTCATGAGTTGGTGTAAAAATAGGTTGCCGCACTATAGAAAGACACATATTTAAACCCAGCAGGAAATCATATTTGAAAGTAATGTGTTTAAGGGGCTGCGTAACAAGAACAGCAAGTAAACACATAGTAATAACAGTTACCATTCCCATTTCGCAAGTGGCCATATCAGAGGTGAACTAATGCCTGCTGCAATTTTAAGAATTAAGGTTATCCTAATAATTCTTTTGTATGATTAAGATCATCGATAAATTTACTAAGGACTCATTAATGAAATTGCGACTCTGGAATCTATTACCCCATGATTACGCTCCTTTTTTTCGTATTCTTCACATCATTGTGGCATTTCTAATATTATCACAAATTATTAACTCTAATCTGACAGAGACCGAAGCAATTGGTGAACATAGTCTTGAAGGAGTTATAACCTGGATGCACATTATTTCAGGGTTAGGACTGATTATTTGTGGTTTTATTATGTTAAGTTGGATGCTTACTCAAAGAGGTTTTACTTATTATTTTTCATGGGTAGGGCTTGACTTTAGTGGTATTAAGCAAGATATAAAAACGTTGACTAGTTTCCGACTGCCCGATGCACATTCGGGAGGTATTGCCAGTACAATCCAAGGATTTGGAGTTCTAGCATTGCTAATTGTAGCACTTTCAGGTGGCCTATGGTTCTTGTTGAATACCATGCAGTCAAATCTGGCTGAAACAGTAATCCACTGGCATAAGTTCTTTACTACTTTCATTGAGGTCTATTTTTATGCACATGGTGCAATGGGAGTTTTGCATATTTTAATTGAAAAATATAAAAGCCGCTCAGTTAACCTAAGTGACTAATCTGTTGTGAGATAATATTACTTCAAGTTGAAGAAAACCCTAAAAATAAAATTTAGTTTACTAGAAGATGAAACAGCACTTGCAGAGACTTTTTAATTAAATTTAATAAAAACGAAAAAATATTCATGGCGAAATGATTGTTTAATTATCTATCATGGATAGAAATGTGAGTTAGTCGTCCTATTTTAGGAAGTTAATAATGACTAAAACAAAAGGGTTACCTCGTCCGCTGACGCACTACGCTTGGCTTTCCATTGCCACGGCTATTGCCACTATCGGACTCAAAGGTGTGGCGTGGAAAATGACCGGTTCGGTCGGTCTGCTATCTGATGCCATCGAATCCGTAGTTAACCTCGCAGGAGCCCTAATGGCGCTCTGGATGCTGACCTTGGCTGCGCTTCCGGCCGATGAGAACCATGCATATGGGCACGGCAAAGCCGAATATTTCTCGAGTGCTTTCGAAGGATTTCTGATCCTATTGGCGGCAGCCAGTATCGCCTATACCGCAGTTGAGCGGATGTTAACTCCACAGCCGCTTGAGGAGATTGGTCTCGGATTACTGGTTTCAACAGTCGCATCAATCCTTAATTTTGTGACGGCTCGCATTTTGTTAAGGGCTGGCAGGCAGCACAACTCTATCACTCTTGAGGCAGATGCTCATCACCTGCTGACCGATGTCTGGACGTCGGTCGGTGTCATTTTTGGTGTCGGACTGGTTTATCTGACCGGCTGGTTTTGGGTCGATCCGATCGTTGCATTGCTGGTCGCAGCCAACATCGTTTGGACTGGTTATCAGCTTATGAGTCGTTCAGCTGCAGGTCTGATGGACGTATCGCTACCCACGGAAGAACTCAAAAAAATCGAGTCACTGCTGGCAGGATATCGTGAACAGGGGCTTGATTTCCATGCACTACGTACACGCCAGGCTGGCGGGCGGGCGTTTATGACAATGCACATCCTAGTTCCTGGGCGATGGACTGTTCAATATGGGCACGACTGGGCCGAGCGTATAGAGAATGATATCCGCACCGCACTGCCTTTTATCCATATCACCACTCATGTGGAACCGTTGGAAGATCCCGCGTCAATGAACGACCAAACGCTCGACATTTCTGATCACTAAACTAACCACATGTCGCTGGTCGGGCAGGGTAACAAACCTCGCTCTACAAAAATTTCAGGTATTCTCTATAATTCTGAGGGTACTTGATGTGACCTGCGCCCAATTGTTGGGCACGCAATATTTTTAAAAAGTCCGCTTCTGGCACAGAACGGCCTATCAGCATTCTAAAAATATTCAGATATATATCATTCCCCTGAACATACCTCATTAAAGGCAGAACCTCACGGTCTTGCCTTTTTTGTTTTCATTTCAGAGGAGCAGTAATGAATCAATTTGAAGGTTTACAGTCACTGCAGCATTCGCTTTCTAACCTGCCGCACTGGGCATCAGAGCGTATTCTGCAGCAGATAAATCAGCTTACTGACTATGAGCCGGTGATTGGCATCATGGGTAAAACTGGCTCGGGCAAGAGCAGCTTATGTAATGCCCTGTTTACCGGTGAGATTTCACCGGTCAGCGATGTGACCGCCTGCACACGCGAACCCTTACGCTTTCGCCTGCAAGTGGGGAAGCGCTTTATGACGCTGGTGGATTTACCCGGCGTCGGGGAGTCTGAGCGCCGGGATACAGAGTATGCCACGCTGTACCGTAAACAGCTCCCCCAGCTGGATCTGGTTCTGTGGTTGATTAAGGGTGATGATCGGGCGCTGGCCGTAGATGAACATTTTTACCGGCAGGTGATTGGTGAAGCATACCGGCATAAGGTGTTGTTTGTTATCAGCCAGTCTGACAAGGTTGAACCCACCTGCGGTGGTGAAAAGCTGTCTACAGAGCAGAAACGAAATATCAGCCTCAAAATCTGTCTGCTGCATGAGTTGTTCCAACCTGTAAACCCTGTCTGTGCGGTGTCGATACGTTTGCAGTGGGGGCTGCGGATGATGGCTGAGCGGATGATTCGTTGCTTGCCACGGGAGGCCAGTAGTCAGGTGGCAGTACAACTCAGTGCGCCACTTCGTACCGATGCCGTTAATAAAAAAGCCCGTGACGATTTTGGTGAAACGGTCGGCTCGGTACTGGATACAGTAAGTTCCATGCCCCTGATACCGGCCCAGGTTCGGTCAGTCATCCAGTCTGTGCGCGACATCGTGGTATCAGTCGCCCGTGCAGTCTGGAATTTCTTCTTCTGAACATTAACCCTTCTAACCCGTAGTTTCCTGAGCCCTGCCGCGATTTTGCGGCGGGGCTTTTTGTATTTAATTTTCCATCATGAGGAGTCTGCTTATGACCCGTCTGGCTTCGCGCTTTGGCGCAGCAAACCTTATTCGTCGTGACCGTCCGTTAACCCAGGAAGAGCTGTTTCGTGTAGTGCCCAGTGTCTTCAGCGAGGAGAAGCATGCGTCTCGTAGCGCACGGTATACCTGGATACCAACCATTACCGTTCTTGAAAATCTGCAGTGTGAAGGCTTTCAGCCTTTCTTTGCCTGCCAGACCCGGGTGCGTGACCCAGGGCGTCGCGAGCATACAAAGCATATGTTACGTCTGCGCCGGGAGGGACAAATTACTGGCAAGCAAGTCCCAGAAATCATTCTGCTCAATTCTCATGACGGCACCAGCTCGTATCAGATGTTACCGGGATTATTCCGTGCGGTATGCCAGAACGGGCTTGTCTGCGGTGAATCGTTCGGCGAGGTGCGGGTACCGCACAAAGGAGATGTCGTGAGTCAGGTGATTGAGGGGGCGTATGAAGTGCTGGGTATTTTTGACCGTGTGGAAGAGAAGCGGGATGCCATGCAGTCGCTGATGCTGCCGCCACCTGCACAACAGGCTCTGGCACAGGCTGCACTGACGTACCGTTTTGGTGAGGACCACCAGCCGGTGACAGCACCTCAGATACTCTCCCCACGCCGCTGGCAGGATGAGAGCAATGACCTGTGGACCACATACCAGCGTATTCAGGAGAACCTGATTAAGGGCGGGCTCAGTGGCCGGAGTGCAAAAGGTGGGCGAACACATACCCGCGCCGTGCGTGGTATCGACGGCGATGTGAAGCTCAACCGGGCTCTCTGGGTGATGGCGGAAGCGATGCTGAGTGGGTTTCAGTCCTGAGCTTGTTATCAGCATGTTGGGAAAGGACACTCCCTGTCCGTTTTACCTCCATTGGATTGAGTGTTTTATCACCGTATTTCACGGTGCGCCGCGTTGGGCTTGCCTCCGGTGGCAGATAAAAAATAGTTCATTCCATGTCCATACCCTGTCCGCCCCCCTCTTTAGAATCATTTCATATTCAGTCAGTTAATTATTACGGAGATTTGAGATAACACAGGCAGAGCGCCGTCACGACCGACTGGCTGTCAGGCTGTCACTGATAATCAGCCGCCTGGTTGCCGGTGAGACGCTGAACATGGCCCGGCTGGCTGCAGAGTTTAGTGTGTCAGTCCGTACCCTGCGACGGGATTTTCGCGAACGGCTGATGTATCTGGACCTGGAGTATCGACGAGGGCAATGCCGCCTGCGCAGCACCAGTGGGGGCGTACAGGGTGAGCTGGATGCGCTGACCTTTGCTCACCGGTCCGGACTGGCCGATATCTTTCCGGGGCTGGACCGGCGTCTGGCGGGCATGCTGCTCACAGCAGGAGGGATGCCCTGTCTGGTGTGGCAACCGCCACAGACTATATCACCGGCCACCTCACTGGTGTTCTACCGTCTCGTCAGTGCTATTACCGCCTGCCAACGGGTACTGCTGCTGGCTGAGGGAGAGCGCTGTGACGGACTGGCCCCGTACCGCCTGATATCACTCGACGGCTGCTGGTACCTCACCGGTGAACTTAACGGGCATATCACCGTGCATCCACTGGCGACCATCCATGCGGTGACAGTCCTCAATACAACTTTCACCCCGCTAAAACGTCTCAGCCAGTTAACCACACAGGCGGGCTTTATCCGGGCCCTTCCGCACTTCAGCTGTATCCGTGAAGTCCTGTCTCCTGGGCCCTCAGAGGAGGAGCCGGGCAACACACTGATTTAATTACCTCTGTTAAGAAGGAAAAACAATGACCTGGCATTACGAGAAAAATGGCATACGCCACGACAATGTGACCGAAGACGACATCACCAGCCTGATTATGCGCGGTGAACTGACTGCATCCACTCTGGTGTGGCGACAGGGAATGGCAGAGTGGCAGCCGGTCTCCGCTACTCCGCTGGCTTCGACGCTGCTCCGGAGCACCACACCACCAGCGCTGCCGGGGAACCGCATTCCGGGTGGCGTTGTGTGGACGCTGGCATTTGCTCCCTTCATTGGCTACGCGCTGGAGTTGTGGACTGCAGGATTGAGCGGGATGTCATTTGACGAGGCATATGATGCCGTCTCGGGTGGGCAGTACTGGTTTATCACGCTGCTGCTCAATATTGCTCTGGGGTATCTCGATGAACGACGCCTGCGTAAGGCCGGAGTGGACACCACCACGTTCGGCAAACTGGCCTGGCTGGTGCCGTTCTATCTGTGGCGGCGGGCGAAAACTCTCGGTCAGAAACCGGCTTACTTCTGGGTATGGCTTTTGATGCTGGCCCTGACTGTCTGGGCCTGAATGACCGCTACCTGATTCTTTCTCTGTTTAGGACCAACGTAATGAAAACACTGATTAAAGTACTGGGTATTACCGGCAGCCTTCTGCTCTGTGTGGGCGCTCAGGCTCAGCCTTATAACCGGACCCTCCCTGCTGTAGTTAATGACAACAACGGGAACATTTTCTGGTGCGATGCGCATCGTCAGGTTACCGGAAAATGCGAAGCCATGTCTGTTGACCGCCTGGGCGGGATGGTCACGGTGCGTTCCGCACCCTTTAAAGACTGCGAAGGCGGCCTGTGGGGCTGGATAACTATCATGCGCAACGATGTGTCGAAAGGATTCACCATTACTCCGGACAAGAAATACGGACTCACCGTAAAAGACCTGTGCCGTCCGGGCACGGTAGTGACCTTTAAACCCAACCAGAAGAAGCCGGAATATGACGACCTGGTGGCACTTTACCAGGGCAAAGAGCTGTTTCGCTACCGGCGCTTCTGATAACACCCGATATCAACCTCTCTCATTTTGCCCGACAGCGGGCTGGATTAATTCAGGAAGAAGACCATGCTGAAAATAATGACCTCTGCTGTACCTGCCCTCATTCTGTCACTTGCCGCCTTCAGTGCCGGTGCCGCTCAGCTTCCGGCAAGTCTGATGGATAAAGACAATCCCGGCCAGGAGTACTGGTGCCAGGGAAACGACATCAATACGTCCATGTGCTCACTGACCGGTGTCAGCGACGACCATAAATTTGCCCTGATTCAGGACCTGCCGGGCCCAGCCTGTGAAGATTTAAGCTTCGGGATTATCGACCTGGTGCGCCAGACCGGCATCAATGTTCCTTACGATGGTGGTGACTGTAAGGGCGATGTGAAGGCCGGTTTTGTACGCAGCGCGGAAGATAATGCCCTGTATGTGAAGATTGTTCGGGGCAGCAAAACCCTGCGGCTGTATAAGGTACAAACCGGTTACTGACAATCTCCCCACACCCGCATATTCCCAAAGCCCCTGACGCGTCTGCGTCAGGGGCTTTTGCTTTTAAGGTACATCGAATGTCTGAATCTCACATGCTGCCACCGGGACCTTTTACCCGACAGCAGGCCGAAGCGGTTACCCGCAGGTATCGCAACATCAGCATTGAAGACGACCAGGGCACACACTTCCGCCTGGTGGTTCGTGACTCTGAAGGTCGAATGATCTGGCGGGCGTGGTGCTTTGAACCGGATGCCGGTGAAGGGCTTAACCGTTATATCCGCAACTCAGGCATGCTCAGAGCATCCTCCTCCTGACCACACCCATTCATCATCCCTGTCTGTCCTTTATTTCCCATACGCCAGCCATCGTCGCTGGCGTTTTTATTGACGGAGAAAATCCATGACGACACAAACTCAATGCGAATTGGTACCCGCTAATGAACCTCAATTTGCCCTTACAGCAACACCAGTACCTGACGAACAGCGTCTCGATTTCTGGCCGCTGTACTTTGGCACTATCCCGCAGTGGATAACGCTGGAACCGCGTATTTTCGCCTGGATGGAGCGCTTTTGTGATGAGTACAGCGGTGGTATCTGGTCCTTTTACACGCTCAGTAATGGCGGCGCGTTTATGGCCCCTGATGCTGACGGTGGCGATAAATGGCATCTGTTTAATAGCATGAACGGCAATGGCGCGGAAATGAGCGTGGAAGCCGCAGGTATCGCGGTCTGCATGATTGAATACAGCCATCACGCCTGTCGCACAGAGTGTGACGCAATGACCGCACACTATTATCGCTTGCGGGACTATGCCCTGCAGCATCCTGAAGCTCACGCCATTCTGCGTATCATCGACTGAACGGAGGAACAAAGGATGAAACAGCTCTCCTTTTTACCCGGCGAGATGACGCCACAGGACCGGCGTCTCATTCAGCGGGCGCTCAGGGCTCTGGAGCGGCACCTGCATGAGCCAGGGGTAGCCTTCACCTCTACTCACGCCGTTCGGGAGTGGTTGCGACTGCATATGGCCGCACTTGAGCGGGAAGAGTTCCGGGTGCTGTATCTGGATAATCAGAACCAGCTTATCGCCCATGAGACGCTCTTTAGTGGCACGATTAACCGCACCGAGGTCCATCCCCGGGAAGTGGTCAAACGTGCACTGCACTTCAATGCGGCGGCGGTGATACTGGTGCATAACCATCCTTCCGGCGAGACGACACCCAGCCAGGCTGACAAAGCCCTCACGCAGCGACTGACTCAGGTACTTCAACTGGTGGATATCCGTATTCCTGACCATCTGATTGTTGGTGGCAGGCAAATCTATTCGTTCGCAGAACACGGTCTGTTGTGAGGTATTACATGAAAATTATCAGTAAACGCCGGGCAATGACGATATACCGCCAGCATCCTGAGTCCCGAATCTTTCGCTACTGCACCGGAAAATATCAGTGGCACGGTAGCGTCTGTCATTACACCGGCAGGGATGTTCCGGATATCACAGGAGTCCTGGCTGTGTACGCCGAACGCCGCCAGGACCGCAACGGGCCTTATGCCTGCCTGATGAGCATCACCCTGAACTGACAATTGTGGAGAACTGTAATGAGCAACATCATTTGGGGCCTGCAGCGCGATATCACGCCGCGCCTGGGAACACGTCTGGTGCAGGAGGGCAACCAGCTGCACTACCTGGCTGACCGGGCCTGTATCACAGGTAAGTTCAGTGATGCCGAATGTCTTAAGCTGGATGTGGCATTTCCGCATTTTATCAGCCGGATGGAATCCATGCTGAGCACGGGTGAAATGAATCCTCGCCACGCCCACTGCGTCACCCTGTACCACAACGGTTTTACCTGCGAAGCCGATACCCTTGGCAGTTGTGGCTATGTATACGTCGCTGTTTATTCCACTCAGCGCTAACAAATTTCACGAGAACAAATATGAAAATTCTACCGGCTACAATTTCGCGGGCGGCGAAGCCCTGCCTGCCACCCGTTGCAGTCTGGCAATTGCTTCTTACACGGCTACTGGAAAAACACTATGGTCTGACCCTGAACGATACGCCGTTCAGTGATGAAACCGTTATAAAGGAACATTTCGATGCCGGTATCACTCTCGCTAATGCCATTAACTTTCTAGTGGAAAAGTACGAACTGGTTCGTATCGATCGCAGAGGGTTTAGCTGGCAAGAACAAACGCCATATCTCACGAATATTGATATCATGAGGGCCCGCCGCGATCTGGGTTTATTAAATCGTAATTAGTCTGATGCTACTGGTGTCGCTGCTTTCGAGTATGCCTGCCATTTGCTATCATCTCGCTTCCTGCTGATTTATCGACAAAGGTAATTACTTGAATTCAAAGCCTCTGTGCTTTGGGGGTATCTTTGGGGGTATAAGTTAAGATATAACTTGAAAATTCTATATTTTTCAAGTTATTGGCGGGGTTGTTCTAACCCCTTCGCCCGCTCCAGATCTCTCCCCTTGTTGCAAAACACCGCCAGCTACTGGCTTAATGTGTTTCGCTATCAACAACTTACTTAACATAAGTTGTCTATTATCGTTCTACCATTGAACGACGATCTACCAACAAGAGGTACACTGTTAGTTGTCACGGATAGTTACTATGGAAGTAAGAGTATAACTATTCGACGGCGGCAGTTCCAACCTCACACCGCGATAGCACAACGTGAAGGAAAAGCCTGGTCCGGGCATTGTCTCTTACACCAGATTGATCATACGCATTTAAGCCCGATGTGCGGCCTTGTGGCTGCGTAAACAGGTGAATAGTGGTATTGCTCCGGTAGCTACAGATCCGGCTCTGCCAGCGCTTCGCTCACGCTCCTAACGGTACACGAGCACCCTGATAAGGTGTGACCTCTCTGAACATTGATGTAGTCGCCTAACGGCTCCGCTTGTCTCCTTACCACTAACGGGGCTTTATGGTTTCTATTGCTTAAAATCAGATAGTTGCATGAACAATGCTTGATAGATAACCTAAGGTAATTCTTAGTTGCAGGTGAGGCCAAAGATGGCAACAAAACCAAATCGTGCTTTAAAGTATGGAGACCAGCCGATAAGGATCACTACTGTTCAGGTAATAGAGAAGCTGGGAGGGGCTGCCACAATAAAGCAAGTCGATGCTTATCTTAGAGGATTGTATCCTCACTATCGGGACAATACGCGCTCTAACTTGGTTATTAACACCGTCAATTGCAATAGAAGTCATTGGCCTTGCAATGAAGTTGCCAGAAGAACAGATGACACGGCTCATCGCTACCATGAGTATGACCGCTTATTCAAGCGAGGGAACATTTTTGAAATCTATCAACCCTCTGTGCATGGCATTTGGGAGTTGTACCAGGATAAACAGGGTAAATGGTGTTACCGTCAAGTGAAGTCGGAGTTTGAAGAAGCAGTAGAGGCTGCTGCTAAATTACCCTCTTCTACACGGGAGAAGATTTTAGCTACGGAAAGTAAAATTCCAGTGATAACCGAAGTAACAACACGAGTTTATAAACGAAGCCCGTATGTGGTTGCCGAAGTTCTTTTAAGAGCAAACGGTAAGTGCCAAAGCTGTCAGCGTGATGCACCTTTCCTGAGAGGTGATGGTACGCCATTTCTTGAGGTTCACCACATTGAGTGGCTTTCTAAAGGGGGAGAGGATTCCGTGGAAAATGCTATAGCATTATGTCCAAATTGCCATAGACAAGCTCATTATGGTGCTTTGGAATTGGTGGCGGTTAACCAGCAAATTTGAACACAATTTCTCATACAGGATGCCCATGAAAAAACTCGAATGGGGTAAATACGCGCTGATCTATCTTGCAGGGTTTCTGACCAGCTTTAGTGGTGCTTTAGATAGTTTGGTGAAAATACCTTCGTCGTATAAAGAATTAAAGAAGACATACATCTACGATAGCGAATTTTTAGCAGGTCAATGGTCAACAAATGCTGAATACTTAGCGGACAGTGGAGAACTGGGATTAGATCCTTCACAACCAAAGATGACTTTGAGTATGGAGGCATCCGAGGACGGAAGCGCGAGTGGTGAAATGATGAGTGAAAAAATCTGCGACGCTCTACCGCTTACTTGGGACATTAGGCTTGAAGCAGACGCGCCAACATTCCGCGATTTCTTCTTTAACAGAAAATTCTATTTGAAGCAGTTGCATGAGGGCAGAATGCAAACTGTTGCAGCATTGGAATTAGTTAACGAAGATAGAAAGCATGGGGCAATGACGTTTAAAGTTGTTGGTGATGGTACAGGCGTACTACCAAAGCTAATAACATTGGCTAAAAATCTACCTCAGTATGAGTCTGACTTTAAAGAGTTGTCCAATTATTGTGCAAAGTCACCGATGAAATTCTGGAAAGATTATTATCAGAAACAAGGAAAAAAATTCCCATGAAAATGGCATCACCCCCTCAAAGCCTGTAGCTACTTCACTAATAGGTGTAGCTGGCTTACTGCCCTGACTGGCGCTTTAACCTGTCTTCGGGCTCTACGTTGCACTGCGCGAGCGCGTACAGTTATTATAGCTTTTACGTACAGTACCGTGTTTCGAGTCCACAAAATGAATAACAATTATGAAGATAGGGCCGCTTTAATCATGGGCCAACTTTTCGCGGTGCATCTGACACCAGACCGTTTGATGAAAATTGGAGCGTTTGTGGTTCAGTATGGATTGTTTGAAACGACACTTGAGCGAGCGATTTGGACATTAACTGAAACTGATGTGCAAGGGGTAAGGCCTTTTACAGAGAAATTGAATGCTGAGAGTATGTTCAGTTCCTTTGGTGCTGGGAATGCAAAGTTAAGCCAAAAATGCAATGCGGTACTACAGGACGCTTCACTGGCTGCTCTTGATTTGTCAAATTATAGAAATAGCCTTATGCACGGTTATTTTATCCCATCTGAAACAAATCCTTGTTTCTTAAGAAATCCAGGCTGGAACGGTGAAGTAAGAAATAAAAAATCAGGAGATGCTTATGTGGGCGAGCCGCTTCTTGATTTGGCCATTATTTCAGCACGCACTTTACATGAAATTTCTGTTCATGCTTCTGCTGTATTCTCAGACTCTAAAAACGAAAAAAGAATAGAATCGTTAGAGTCAAATGTCCGAGAGGCCAGAAGTTTTGCAAGTGAATTACGCTATCTCAGAAGTTTGATGAACGAAGAGAAGTTTTAAATCGTTACTCCTCTTCAAAGGTTATAGTGTAGCGGCATTGCTGCGACGGCTTAACCGTCACTGTCTCCGTAAAGTTGGCGTTTTCGTAGATGCACACCTTATAATTGTCAGTCACCTGTTCTTCACTGAGAATCAGGGTTATCTGTGTGGCATTCGCCAGGGCTGGCAGTAGCGCCAGCGTCAGCACAAGTAAGCGTTTCATGCGCGTGTCCCTCTCTTAATCGCCGTTGAATAATTCGTTCTCAATGCGTCTACTTGGGCTTGAGTGCTCCCCAGGAAGGCGCTGGTTTGCTCCATTACATGAGTCGCTTAACGACGTTTTCGTGACGTACCCAATTCCAGTGCCAGCCATCCCTAAATATCATTGGCTGGTGGCGGGGAACAAGTAAGGCTTACGCCACAAGCACTTTGTTAATGGTGGTTCGGGCTGCTCCTGTGAGGCGATGGATCTCGCTCTTTGTCTTACCTGCTTCATGCAATGCGCGGATCTGTTCGTGTAGTTTGTTGTTTACTGGACGGCCCTTGTAAGCGCCCTCTGCTTTCGCCTTGCTGATTCCCTCAGCCTGACGGCGGCGGCGGTCTGTATAGTCTTTACGGGCGATTGCTGCCAGCATTTCTAACATCATACCGTTGATAGCTTTCATCATGGATTGCATAAAGTCCTCTGGGACTTTCAAAACTAAGTGACTGGTAGGCAAGTCGAGGGCCACCACTCGCAAGCCTTTACTATCAATCTGGGCTTTCAGTGTTTCCCAGTCTTCAACGTTAAGACGGCTCAGGCGGTCTACTTGCTCCACTAACAGAATGTCACCGGGCGCGGCTATGTCTATCAGGCGCATAAGCTCCGGGCGCTGTAAACTGGCTCCGCTCACGTTCTCAATGAAGTAGGTGACGTGGCCTAAATCATTAGAGGCGGCGAATTCTGCCAATGCTGCTTTGGCGCGTGTAGCATCCTGCTCTTTGGTGGAGGCGCGGAGATAGGCATAAACTCGGCTGGTGGTCATCAGGGTAGCCCTTGTGTAGCGTTTGTGTTGTAGCATAATTACATGTAGCGTTTAAGTAGTAAAGCGCTATTTAAGCTACGTCTTTTAGGCCACTTTTATCACGTAGTGTTAATGTATACTCAAATGCTACGCTTGTGTGATGGCGTGAGGATTCACGCCATTAAGAGATAGAAGGGGATTACTCTTCAAAAAACTGTTGAACAGCCCAGCCACCGTGACCACCTGGAGTGATGAAGGAAACAAAACCCTTTTCGTCTACGTTCTGAATCTCAACTGTCATCGATTCTTTTAGGAGACGGCATTTACCGGAAGTAATGAGACCAATCATACCTTGCTGGTCTTTGTCCTGAATGTTACTGATCATCTCGTAAAAATCGGTCAGCTTCTTACAGTTAAATGTTCCTTCTTTTAGGGTGGCTCTATCCCCGTGGCTCAACGCGTAAGCGTTAGTCGCCGTCGCAATCAATACTGCCGCCATAAGAATCTTTTTCATAATGTTCCTGGTTTGTGTTCTGTGGAAGGAGCAAATCATACAACATTAGTTCAAAATGTCACGATTAGAGCGTGGCTGATTAGAGGTCTAAACTTGCATCTTTAGCAGATGCAAAAGAATCTAAGAGCCTTGTTTGGACAAAGAGTTAAACAGCTTCGCATTGCTTCTGGTCTTAGCCAGGAAGCATTTGCTGATCGCTGTGGGTTTGCTCGTAGCTACATGAGCAGGATTGAACGAGGGACGTCAAATGCCTCGCTTGATGCTATTGAGGCATTGGCTCGTGCGCTTGGGGTTGAAGCATGGCAACTCTTTGCATCTAATCAAACTGAAAATACAGAGATTGTGATTGTTCCGTATGCGAAGGACGGCACTTGTTTTAATCCGGGGCTTGCGAGTAATCGGGATCGGTCTTATGTCGTTGGCGAGGCTGATAACCTAAAGAGGTTTCTAATTTTCGAAGAGGCTTTAGACTACCTGCGTAAGATGGAGACTGCGAAATGGAAGCGACCAAATGCAAACGGCAACTGGGGGATAGTTTCTGCGGTTCGCTGGGACTCTCTCGAAAAGTAAAACGCTAAACGAAGGTGTAAACGATGGCGTGATCTTCCAGCTTCCACGTAAAGCGTGAGTTAACTACAAAGTGATTCCACTGGTACGAGATTAGCTCCGGGTCAACCGTCTGGCGCGGTTCTTGCGCGTCTATCACGCTGCGCCCGTCGCGGTACGCTTCCCACTCAAGGCGATGGATGTAGTATCCCGGCAACCACTCGATGATTGGCGTGTTTGGAATAACACGAGGGAAATTGTCTTCCATGTTTTCCGTGCTGCGTTCCTCCGCTTCAAGCTGACGGTGGTGCTGGTGGTCTGTGTTCATAAGCTGGCGCTCAACTTCTTCTATGCGCTGTGCCTTGCGCCCATTTTGGAAAAATTCTTCGTATACAGCTTTGCTGCGTCGTGCCATTACATGGCCTCCTGAATAAAAGTGATTTGTTTTGATGCCCTGGCTGTGCGCTGGCACTTTCTGGGCGGGAATGTGTGCGGCTACCCTCGCCGCCCGGATGGGGTGCAAGTACAGACTCGCTGTATGAGTGATTTAAAGATTTGCTTTTCAATACTTGTTCAGCAGATCGCTACACCATGACGAACGTCACGGTGAGCGGCTGAAATGGGGCGGCTAATGCGTTGCGGGAAACTCTGGCGGGAGTCTCCTCTCCCCGTTATAAAAACGGTGAAGTCGAAAAAGATCTAAGAATACTTGATAAATAGCCCTGTTAGCCTTGTAGCCATGATCAAGCCAGTGGTGGCGCGGGTTTCAAAATGCAGGGCTAAAATCATAGCCCTGTAGCCCTGATCACTTCGTCGGGGTTGGGTAGTATTTATCGACAAACCAGGAGAGAACACTCTCCGGGATCTTGCTGCTGCCGTCCTGCGGCGCTCGATACCAGACTGATTTTAACCCGGCGCGGGTGTTCACTCTGGCGCTCATGTACCCGTTATCACGTAGCCATTGACTCGCGTCCTGTGGTCGTGCGAATGACGGGCAAGCGTCATGGAATGCCTGGAATGCAAACGCCGGATTTTCTCCGGTGAAGATCTCCGCTTCGTTCTGCTCTTCGCTAATGCTGGCTTGTTTCATGCGCTCAAGCGCCACGCTGAACGGTGGGCGATACGGAGTGAACTCTGACAAGGGGTAAGCCATTAAATAAGCATGGACGGCTTCCAGACCTCCCACGGCGAGCCACTCTGCAAGGCGGGTGATAAACTCGGCTGTCTCTTCCCTGCTCACCTTGTGGCGTATGTGGTGGGTGCAGTAATGACGGCGGTCATTGGCTTCTACTTCTATCGGACTTTCGCTGTTACTGAACGTGAAAAATCTGGTGAATGTTGGTACTTTGCGGGGCTGTTCGTACTTCCGGTTAATCTCGATCATGGGTTCTGTTTGGATGGACTTTAAGCGGTCTGCCATGCTGCGTGTAGCTGGCGGCGGGTCGTCAAACAGAATCAGGATTGTACGGGCCATCGCGTCATTGTGGACGCTGGTTAGGGTGCTGTAGTTGCTGTAAAGCGTGGTCTGGTGCATCAGGAGCGGCGAAAGAATTTGATTGAACAAAAAGCCTTTCCCGGTTCCGGTGTCGCTTGGGATCACGATGTGCCAGCTTGGGCGCTGTTCTGGGTGCTGGAACATGTGCGCCATGTATGCGCTCACTGTGGCGCGGTCTGTCTGGTCTGGGAAGAGTCTCGCCAGGTACTCATGCCATAAGGTGAGATCTGCGGCTGGTGTCTTGTCGCTGTGCCAGCGCCTGAACGTATTCAGGGTTCCATTCTGATCGATACCGTATGGCTTCGCCGGGTTGAAATCGTAAACTTTGATGAATGGAATGTGATCCCAAAGAAGGTTTAAATAATCCCGCCGCCACTTTCTACCAGTTGATAAATGGTATTCCCTTTCGAGAATGTCCAGACAGTGATTTGTATTCGTGGGGATGTGGTGGAGGAGTATTTTACCTTGAGCGCTGATAAACGCGTACTTTTCTGCTTGTAAATGGTCAATCAGTGGTCTTATTTGTTGCTTTTCTGTCATCAGTGCCCTCGTTCATAGCATTTCGTAAAGTTTTAATAATGAATGTTGGGCGGCTGTCCTCGCCCTTATTTGCATCAATCCAGCTGAGCACGTCGCGTGCAATAATGAGTTTCAACATTATTTGTTATCCTTAGTTTTGAAGATGTAGCCTTCGGAAAGTAACCACTGATAGAACTGACCAATGGTGATTTTATCTACTGCTTTGTCGAATAACTCTGGCTTGTTCAGTGGTTCGAGCTTGATTTCTGATTTCTGCATGTCCTGTTGCTGGTGGCTCCAATAGTGCTTTAACCAGGCTAAGGATTGTTGCGGGTTTTTGGTCATCGGTAATACTCCAGGTGGTGAAGTTGGTCAAAGCGGACGGCGTAATACACCGCAAACTGTTTTAAGATAAATCCGAAGTCATCTTCTTTGAGAAAGCCGTTCCTACGGTCGAGCGCTGCGTCGTATAACTCATCGTACAGATCGCTATGATGACCGAAATAAACTTCCCATAAGAGCGGTGTGAAGTCTTCACGGTAGGCAATGCGAGACAAGATGCGATTGAAATCGCCTTCAATGGCATTCGTTACACGGTTCAGGATAAGGCGGCAATGCCCTGTTCTGTGGTCGTGGTCAATAACTGGATCTGTCAGTGGCGAGCCTGTTATGAAATCTTTCCCGCCCTGTTCGGCGGTCATCATCTGACGATAGGCGCTGGCGCTTTTCTGAGAGAGCTTCGCCGGGTTTCTCTTCTGAGCATAGTGAATGAACATAACCTGTCCCTTACCTCGCAGTGTCCGCGAGGGCGACACGTAAACGGCTGGCGAACGTCTGGGCCTCGGCTGCTGCTGCGGCTTGCGCGGCTGCTTCTGCACGTTGACGGCGTTCCTCTTCGGCTACGGCTTGGGTGTAATATTCTTCTGCTTGAGCCATCAGGGACGCCATAAGCTGGGCTTCTGCCTCTGTGGTGAGGGCAGTACGGTGAGCCTCGATTTCATCTTGCTTGCGGTTCAACACAATGCGAATTGCAGGTTCCCCGGCGTTATAGAACGGCTGGCGGTCATAGTCGGCTATGGTGTACCCGTCGAGGATAGCTTGCTGTAGCGTGGTGAGGATCACAGGGTAGAAGTCTGAGATGCTGAACACATCAGACAGATGGGCTTCAATGTATCCTGAAATGTAACTTTCGCGCTGGGCCTTAAATTCTGCTTTTACTTCACGCATTAATGCGGCTGGTAGTTTAGTCACGCTTTTGTTTCTCCTTGATTTCTAATAGTCGTTTGATGTTGATGCGGTTGCAGCGTGGGCAATAAAACGGACTCTTCCCACCGACGAGGTAAGACGTTACGTAATACGTTTTGCCCTGGTAAAACTCCATGCCGATGTAGCAGGATTGCAACCATCTGTTGATTTCGCGGTGATCGTTGCCATTGCTCCACTCGTTTACGAAGTCCTCGAAGGTGAAGCAATGTTGCATCACTTCCTCAGCCCAATACATAAACGCTACTCGCTGCGGGGTGGTTGGCATTCCGTACTGGCGTAGCCTGTCGCGGTAAACGTGGAACTCAAAGCGGGGGAGCCATTCGGCAATGGTTTTTAATGTCTGACTTTTCAACTGTAATGATTTTCCTTATGTTCAAATGCAGGAAAGCCCCCAGGAAGGATTGATCCAAATGTCCAACACAACCACCCAGATCGGGTTCTGGGCTAAGGAGAAAAACATTCGGCAACCTGGAGGCTTTATTCTGCGGAGAGTGTACGACGTTGCGCACGGTCATGCTTGCTACTATGGGAATAGCGTTAGGGGAGTAGATTCTATAAAAGGCGGCGAGATCTCGCGTGTATTCCCCGATGGGGTACGCTCATACCATGTGACGAATGAGCACCGTTTCATCATTGCTTCCCTATATGATTTATAATACAGGAAAAAGCACTTTTTGTCAAGTTTTTTTGTTGACTTTTGTATTTAAATGTGATTTGAGAGCTGTGTTGTCTGGATCTGCATGGTCGGAAGTGGATAGTGGGGATACAGTGAAGCTGTCAGAGAGAACGGCCCGGAGCACTCATTAGAGCGTATGCATTTGATCGGGGGGCTTCCACTCTCCACAACGTCAGGTAGCGCCGCTGGTGGCTCTGGGAATCATCTTCTGGATGTTGCACCAGTGAGAAGGGCGACGGCTGCACGATGTGCCAGCTTGGGCGCTGCTCTCGCTTCGTCTGTTGCGTTCTGTGCTGCTTTCTCTCAAAGGATGGGTGAACGTCAGGGAGACAGGCTGTAATGCGTTCAGGGGCTGCTGGTGGACGTGGTTAAATGAAGACGGTAATCATCGAGACGACTCTCCAGCATACTCTGGAATCTCATCGAGATGGATCTCTGGTGGTGGTTATCGGTGAGTAACAGGAAGGGATTATTATAAAGGTTAAGTTAATGATAGTTGGATCAGTGCATGACTTCGGATTACTCATACCTACGTAGCTACATCAGGTAGTAACAAGAACAGATTATTATCAGGGGAGGCTAATGGTTAATTCAGATCGGAGGTAGAGAGTACACCTGAGTAGTGATTGATACACAGGAACAGACATACTCTCTCTTTCATGACTAACATGAAAGAATACTATTGTACAAAGGTAGCTCTATCCCTTCGGGATAACAAACCTCCCTCGCTTCGCTCGCGAACTTCGTGTGTAGGGTAGCACATTTCCTTACTTAAAGTCAACCCATTTACCATAAAAATTTAACGATTTCCACATGTTTTTTTAGCTCCTCCATGCTCGCGCCCTGGGAATAGGTGCGGAAGGCTTCCGTCTTCGATTTCTGGTCTGTGTGTCCCGTTATGGCTCCGATCCGCTGTTCTGGTACTCCTGCACGGTCTAAGCAGGTTATGAACATACCGCGCAAGCTGTGGAAGCATTGGCGGTCTGTGGCTGTAGGAAGCACACGACGGCGTAGTCTGGTGAACGCTTGAGAGTAGAAGGGGCCTTTCTTGCCGTCCTTCCGGTTAATCCTGTTAGCCTGTGGAAACAGGTATTCGCCGTAAGCGTGACTCAAATACTCATCGACAATCTCAGATAGCCGGGAGTGAATAGGGACATGCCTGATCCCCGCTTTGGTCTTTGACTTCGAGATGTAGAAACAGCGTACACCTTCCACCGTTTGGATCTCTGACTTCTTGAGGCTTGCCAGTTCATCAAGGCGGCATCCTGAAAAGAGTCCCATAGTGATAATGTTCCTGATCTCTGGCTCTGCTGAATCCAGTAGCTTTTGCATCTGGTCAGGATCGAACGGCTGATAACTTTCAATCGTCGCCCTCGCTTCGAGGTTCATGCCGTGAAACGGGTTATCCGGCGCTATGTCGTCATGACTTCTCCGAGCATACTCGTACAGGCTCCCCAGGCACGTTAGCCAGTTCTGGACGGTTTGAGGGGCTTTCTTGCCCTGCTGGTTGATGAACATCGTCACTTGTGACCGTCTGATCTCAGTGATTTTAACATCTACCCGATCCAGCGATGCGAGAAACACCTCGACGGCGCGAGCAGATTTAGCCAGCGTCGAGAATGAGCGCTTGTCTCTGTATTTGTCCGCGTATTGATCGCGGATAGTGGTTAGTGTCGGTACTGTTTGGAGTGGGGCGCGTAATGTGGCTTGCTTATGCAGTCCTGCGATGGCGTGTTGTATGCGCCTTTCCTCCGTATCCGGGGAATACTGTTCTTTCAGGGTTTTCCACTCGATCAGCATGTGATTACGGAAATGTTTTGCTGCTGTCAGATCCCTGGTGCCTGTAGATTTCCGGTACAGGCGTTTCCCTCCGAAGATGTGGCGCATGTACACCGGAATGAAGATCTGGAACATCCAAACGCCGTCAGCAGTAGGATATAAATAAGATTGGGCCTTGATAGACATGAGATTTTTCCTCTACAATCTCCGTCATCAACTACCAGTTTTGAGATCTTTCAAGGCTGTTAAGGGAGGTTGTTCGATTCCCTTCGCCCGCTCCAAACTCAAGTCTTCTGAAGTCTACCAAACTCAATTTTCCCTTGATAAATCAGCAGTTATAGCATTCTATTAGTCTATTGAACTCAATTGTACTCCCCCAGGGTCAAGCTCAATGTGGGGGTATGGATGGGGGTATAATTGTACCCCCTGCTGAGAGGTACCCCCAATGAAGCTGACAGCTCGTCAGGTTGAAACTGCAAAACCTAAAGATAAGCCCTACAAACTCGCTGATGGTGGTGGTCTTTACCTGCTGGTTAATCCCAACGGTAAAAGATACTGGCGTCTCAAATACCGTTCGCTAGGTAAAGAGAAGCTGCTCGCTATTGGCGTTTACCCCGATGTTTCTTTAGCTGAAGCCAGAAATAAGCGTGAGGATGCAAAAAGGACATTAGCGGCTGGCAACGATCCTTCTCTTGAACGGAAAATTGAGAAACTTAGTCGTCAACAAGATGCAGAAAACTCTTTTGAGGCTATCACGCGGGAGTGGTATCAGCGTCGCTATGACCGCTGGTCTGTCTCCTACCGCGAAGAAATGTTGAGAACCTTTGAAAAGGATGTGTTCCCTTATATCGGTCACCGGCCAATCAAAGATATCAAACCGATGGAGTTGCTTGCTGTTCTTTCAAAGATAGAAGTTCGAGGAGCAACTGAGAAGGTCCGTAAGGTTCGCCAGCGTTGTGGAGAGGTCTGGAAGTATGCCGTTGTGACTGGCAGGGCTGAGTACAATCCAGCTCCTGATCTAGCCAGCGCAGTAGCTCCCCATGAGAAAGAGCACTATGCTTTTTTGACCCAGGATGAATTGCCAGAGTTTCTTCAAACTCTGAACACCTACGCAGGTAGTGTACTTGTTAAAATAGCGATGCAATTACTTATTTTGACTGGAGTAAGGCCTGGGGAATTGAGGCAAGCGGAGTGGCAGGAGTTTGATTTTGAGCGGAAGGTTTGGAACGTGCCAGCAGAGCGCATGAAAATGCGCCGCCCTCATCTGGTTCCGTTATCAAGCCAGGTAATTGACTTGCTTAATCAGCTTAAACCCATGACGGGAGCGGGAACGTTGCTGTTCCCAGGACGTAATAATCCAAAGAAACCGGTGAGTGATATGGCATTGACTGTGCTGGTCAGGCGTATCGGCTATGCCGGGCGTGTTACGGGGCATGGATTCCGCCACACGATGAGTACTATTTTGCATGAGCAGGGATTTAACTCAGCTTGGATCGAGCTACAACTGGCTCACGTCGATAAGAACTCAATTCGTGGAACGTATAACCATGCTCAGTATCTAGAGGGAAGGAGGGAGATGATGCAGTGGTATGGCAATCTAATCATTGATTTGAATTCAGCAGTACGGTCAGGCTGACCTGCCCCCACGATTAGATACAACACTCAGTTAGTAACGTCGGAATCTTCATTCTCAGAATGACCCTTTCTCCAGCCCGCTGCAAATTCAGACGGTGTCTGATAATTCAGCGTGGAGTGCGGGCGGCATTCGTTATAATCCTGCCGCCAGTCATTAATAATTTTCCTGGCATGAACGATATCGCTGAACCAGTGCTCATTCAAACATTCATCGCGAAATCGTCCGTTAAAGCTCTCAATAAATCCGTTCTGCGTTGGCTTGCCCGGCTGGATTAAGCGCAACTCAACACCATGCTCAAAGGCCCATTGATCCAGTGCACGGCAAGTGAACTCCGGCCCCTGGTCAGTTCTTATCGTCGCCGGATAGCCTCGAAACAGTGCAATGCTGTCCAGAATACGCGTGACCTGAACGCCTGAAATCCCACAGGCAACAGTGACCGTCAGGCATTCCTTTGTGAAATCATCGACGCAGGTAAGACACTTGATCCTGCGACCGGTGGAAAGTGCGTCCATGACGAAATCCATCGACTAGGTCAGATTGGGCGCCGCCGGACGGAGCAGCGGCAGACGTTCTGTTGCCAGCCCTTTACGACGTCTTCTGCGTTTTACGCCCAGGCCACTGAGGTGATAAAGCCGGTACACGCGCTTATGATTAACATGAAGCCCTTCACGGCGCAGCAACTGCCAAATACGACGGTAGCCAAAACGCCTGCGCTCCAGTGCCAGCTCAGTGATGCGCCCTGATAAATGCGCATCAGCAGCCGGACGGTGAGCCTCATAGCGGCAGGTCGACAGGGATAAACCTGTAAGCCTGCAGGCACGACGTTGCGACAGACCGGTCGCATCACACATCAACATCACGGCTTCCCGCTTCTGGTCTGTCGTCAGTACTTTCGCCCAAGAGCCACCTGAAGCGCCTCTTTATCCAGCATGGCTTCGGCAAGCAGCTTCTTGAGTCTGGTGTTCTCTTCCTCAAGCGACTTCAGGCGCTTAACTTCAGGCACCTCCATACCGCCATACTTCTTACGCCAGGTGTAAAACGTGGCATCGGAAATGGCATGCTTGCGGCAGAGTTCACGGGCGGGTACCCCAGCTTCGGCTTCGCGGAGAATACTGATGATCTGTTCGTCGGAAAAACGCTTCTTCATGGGGATGTCCTCATGTGGCTTATGAAGACATTACTAACATCGGGGTGTACTAATCAACGGGGAGCAGGTCAATCACAGAAGGAAAGCAGACAGAGCTGCGCGGCAAAGCAACAAAGGGAGGATATACTGTATGGAAAATGAAATCTGGGCATCCTACCCCAATTTATGTGGCGGATTTAGACAAAGCTGTTAGGGAATGTCTAAAATAGCGAAGCCATAGCATAGAATTTTTAATGGCATTATGATCAGGACATAAAGGACTTCATGCAGGGAAAAAATATCCCAAAAGAAACTGGTCATGTCAGCACACCAAAGGATCCTCGCCGGATCCTTTGGTTTTTCTCAGCCACAATCGCTTAACGTGAGTTTTCGTTCCACTGAGCGTCAGACCCCTATAATAATTCCTTTCAGACAGGTACCGGTTAAGTGTAGCTGAGTCAGACAAAAAAGCCCCCTGACGGGGGGCAAAAATGTAGCAACGTTGTTTCAGGAAAATCTATCAGGGAAAAGGTAACAGCACGGATACTACCGTCGCATTCAGCCTGCATTGATCATGCGGCGGTGCGCTTCGGCCATGGCCTGATGTGGGCCGGATTGCCCGTTATTCATGAATTCATGGGCAACCGCTGCTCTTTCATGCTCATTCATCGCCGCGTAAGACGTTGACGGGACGGTCGTGGATACCGTGTTATTTCCCATCATCTTCTGATGACTTTCCACCATTTTCTGGTGCGCATCCGCCGAGCCGTTCGTCATGGTTTCATGAGCAATAATGGCCTGTTCATGCTGGTCCATACCGGTCATACGAGGAGCAGTCCCCTGGATCCCGACAGGAGCCGCAGCAGACTGCATCTGGTGAGCAGGAGCCTGTGCATTGTTGACGCGATCATGGATATTCACGGTTTCAGTGGCCCAGGCCGATGAAATTAAACCAAAGCCCAGCAAAGATGCTAATACGATATTTTTCATGATAACTCTCCATTTCTGAATTAGTGATGTCCGGGGAAGTACAACCGGTGTTTTCAGTTCCATAACTGAAACAAGTTCGGCAGCGTTTATTTCTCCGGAAGAGGGCTGGATATTCATTTCCTGGCGTACTCTGACGCCGGGTATTGATGAAGCAATCCAGCCTTCCTGATAAGTTGCACTAATTATATCGAATGGCTTCTGTTTGCTGCATGACAGGCTAATGACATCTTTGTCATTTACATCTTTATTTTCAGCATTGGGTTTCCGGGATCATTTTCTCCAGTCTGGGCACGGATAAGATAAAACGCGTGGAGCGTACGTCTGATTCCACCTGCACTCTTCCGTGATGTGCTTCCACGATTGACTTCACAATCGCAAGGCCGATGCCGCTGCCTTCTCCTTTTCGTTGTCTGGATGGATCCACCCGATAAAAACGGTCAAACAGCCTTGATAAATGTTCTTCAGGGATCGGTTTCCCTGGATTTTCAATCACAAGGTCAAAAAAGCTCTCCTGCTTTCTTATTGAGACGGTGATGGCCTGTCCCTCCGGGGTATAACGCAGGGCATTGGATAACAGATTATTGATCGCTCTTCTGAACATTTGTGGATCTCCCTCAACCAGGCAGGGCATCCCGTTAAATTTGAGCGTGATATTGCGTTCTTCGGCCCAGGCTTCGAAAAACTCGAAGACTTTCATGACTTCTGCTCTGAGGTCAAAACGGACCCTGTCAGGTATAAGCTGGTTATTGTCCGCCTGTGCCAGAAACAGCATGTCGCTGACCATTTTGGTCATCCGGTTATACTCTTCAAGACTGGAGTAGAGGACATCCTCAAGTTCCTTCTGGGTTCGATCCTGACTCAGTGCGATTTCAGTCTGCGTCACCAGATTGGTGATGGGCGTTCTGATCTCATGCGCGATATCGGCAGAGAAATTGGCCTGGCGGGTAAAGACGTCCTCAATCTTTCCAATCATATGATTGAACGAGATAACCAGTTGCTCCAGCTCAATGGGAACGCGTGTCGGTTCCAGCCGCGCATCAAGATTCTCGGAGGTGATGTTTTTAATGGCATTGCTGACATTACGAAGGGGCAGGTGCCCCTGACGGACAGCGATGCGAATGATCAGAACAATCAGCAGGCTTATCACGACGGCGATCGCAATCAGATTTTTTTTCAGCGCATCGAGGTAATGGAGATGGAAATTAATGGAGAGGCCAGTCAGCATGACATAATTCTGCTGTTTGCCCTGAAATATCGCCTGGCCAGAGGAGGCGATAATCCGGTATGTTTCCATCTTCATTTCAGACCCGGTATCCATCGGTCTCGCAGGATCCTCCACCGTCCAGAGAAAGACATCCCGTGCGCGGCTGTGCTCGCTAAAATCTGCGGAATTCACGGCCGGGTGTAGTGCCGCCCCCTGCGCTGAACTAAAGAGCACTTCCCCCCTGGGATTGAGGAGCAAAAGGGCAACGTTGCGGTAGCTGGCAATCGACTCCTTTATTTTGCTTACTTTTTTTTCATCCGGATCCACCGGGGACTGCAGTATACGGTTCAGGGTAGTGCTGATTTGTTGAAGATCGCTGACATCCTGCTCGGCAAAATGATTTTCAACAGAATGCAGCATAAACCAGGTGAAGGCGATAAAAGCCAGTATCGTGGACAGGCTGATAAAAAAGGTCAGCCGCAGGGCGAGTGAGAAAGGGCGCCTGGAAGGTTTGCTATGCATCCGGGGCCTCCAGCATATAGCCCACGCCCCGGACAGTCTGGATCAGCTTTGTCCCGTAATCGTTGTCTATTTTAGCGCGGAGTCGCTTTACGGCGACATCAATCGCGTTAGTGTCGCTGTCAAAATTCATGTCCCAGACCTGAGAGGCAATCAGGGAACGGGGAAGAACCTCGCCCTGATGGCGAATGAAAAATTCCAGCAGGCTGAACTCTTTACTGGTGAGCACAATGCGGTTTCCGGCGCGACTGACTTTTCTGGATACGAGATCCATCGAGAGATCAGCCACCCTAAACTGGCTTTCCGTGATCATCGCGTTTCCCCGCCTCAGAAGGGTTCTCACCCGGGCCAGCAGTTCGGCAAACGCAAAGGGTTTAACCAGATAATCGTCCGCACCCAGTTCCAGTCCTTTGACCCTGTGTTCGATCGTGCCGAGGGCCGTCAGTAGTAAGACCGGCATACCCTTTCCGGCAGTGCGCAGCATGCGGATGATATCCCAGCCGTTCACATCAGGCAGCATGATGTCCAGAATGACTAAATCATACTCGGCTGTCATGGCGAGATGATATCCGGTAAGACCATTATCAGCGTGATCCACTACGAACCCTGCCTCTGTAAGCCCTTTGCTGAGATATTCACCTGTTTTAATTTCGTCTTCGACGATCAATATTTTCATCTTGCTCCCCGTCTGGCTGCTAATGTCATTCTATTGCGCACACGATCGTAATCAACGAATTACCGTAAAAATGACAACATTGTCATTATTCTGTCACCCGACAAACAGAGTGCATTCTGTAAAGTAACCCTGGTAATACTCTGAACTTCATTTGAACCATTTACCAGGTCTGCCTGGACGAGAAGCAATATGTTCAAATTAAAACTACTCAGCATCAGCACAATCTTCATTCTGGCTGGTTGTGTCTCTCTGGCGCCTGAATATCAGCGTCCGGCAGCACCGGTACCCCAGCAGTTTTCACTGTCCCGTAACAGCCTGACGCCAGCGGTGAATGGCTATCAGGATACGGGCTGGCGTAACTTTTTTGTCGATCCCCAGGTCACCCGGCTGATTACTGAAGCCCTGACTAATAACCGTGATTTGAGAATGGCTGCACTGAAGGTTGAAGAGGCCCGGGCCCAGTTCAACGTCACGGATGCAGATCGTTATCCCCAGCTGAATGCCTCATCCGGGATCACATACAGCGGTGGTCTGAAAGGTGACAAGCCGACCACACAGGAGTACGACGCAGGTCTGGAGTTCAGTTATGAGCTCGATTTTTTCGGCAAACTTAAGAACATGAGTGATGCTGATCGCCAGAACTACTTTGCCAGCGAAGAAGCCCGTCGGGCCGTACACATCCTGCTGGTATCCAACGTTTCACAAAGCTATTTCAGCCAGCAACTGGCGTACGAACAACTTCGTATTGCGCGGGAAACGCTGAAAAATTATCAACAGTCCTATGCTTTCGTTGAGCAGCAGCTCGTGACCGGGAGTACGAACGTTCTGGCACTTGAACAGGCGCGAGGACAAATCGAAAGTACCCGCGCCGAAATAGCCAAACGAGAAGGCGATCTGGCTCAGGCAAACAATGCCCTGCAACTGGTGCTGGGAACGTACCGCGCACTTCCGTCAGAAAAAGGGATGAAAGGCGGGGAGATAGCCCCAGTAAAATTGCCACCAAATCTGTCTTCACAAATTTTGCTGCAGCGACCGGATATTATGGAAGCGGAATATCAGCTGAAAGCGGCTGATGCCAATATTGGCGCAGCGCGAGCGGCCTTTTTCCCCTCAATTACCCTGACCAGTGGTCTTTCCGCAAGCAGTACGGAGCTGTCCAGCCTGTTTACGTCAGGAAGTGGAATGTGGAATTTTATCCCTAAAATTGAAATTCCTATATTTAATGCTGGCAGGAATAAAGCCAATCTGAAGCTGGCTGAAATTCGCCAGCAACAGTCGGTGGTTAATTACGAACAAAAAATTCAGTCAGCCTTTAAGGATGTTTCCGACACGCTTGCGCTGCGCGACAGCCTTAGCCAGCAACTTGAGTCACAGCAGCGTTATCTTGATTCACTTCAGATAACTCTCCAGCGTGCCAGAGGATTATATTCCAGTGGTGCTGTCAGTTACATTGAAGTGCTGGATGCAGAGCGTTCTCTCTTCGCTACGCAGCAAACCATTCTCGATCTTACCTATTCCCGGCAGGTTAACGAAATTAATCTGTTTACCGCACTGGGTGGCGGTTGGGTAGAGTAAATTTATTTCATTAATCAGGAAATTTAAAATGCGTAATTCACTTAAAGCCGTTTTATTTGGTGCCTTCTCTGTCATGTTTTCTGCCGGTCTTCATGCTGAAACACATCAGCATGGCGATATGAATACTGCCAGTGATGCTTCGGTACAGCAGGTTATCAAGGGCACCGGTGTCGTTAAAGAAATTGATATAAATAGTAAAAAGATCACCATTTCGCACGAAGCAATCCCTGCGGTGGGCTGGCCTGCAATGACCATGCGCTTCACTTTTGTTAATGCAGACGACGCTATCAATGCCCTGAAAACCGGCAACCATGTCGATTTCTCGTTTATTCAGCAGGGTAATATTTCTTTACTTAAAAGCATTAACGTGACGCAGTCCTGATTGGCTGTCCGGAGCGATTACATCCTGTGCGCCTGTACATTCACATAGGTATATGTGTGAGTTAACCGTCAGGTGCATATGCCAGGTGTTTTGATTTTTTAGCGGAAAATTGTATGGCTTCTTTAAAGATAAAATATGCTGCAATAATTATCAGCAGCCTCATAGCAGGGGGGCTGATATCGGTTACTGCCTGGCAGTATGTAAACTCAGCACAAAAGACAGAAAAAACAGAACAAAAGGCACCGGAACGAAAGGTGCTTTTCTGGTATGACCCAATGAAACCGGATACCAAATTTGATAAACCCGGAAAATCGCCCTTTATGGATATGGACCTGGTGCCAAAATATGCTGATGACAGTGGCGATAAAAGCAGTGGCGGGATCCGTATCGACCCAACCCAGGTTCAGAATCTGGGATTAAAAACGCAAAAAGTCACGCGAGGAATGCTGAATTATTCTCAGACAATCCCGGCTAATGTCAGCTATAACGAGTATCAGTTTGTTATTGTGCAGGCGCGTTCTGACGGGTTTGTCGAAAAAGTCTACCCCATGACGATTGGCGATCATGTGAAGAAGGGGACGCCACTTATCGATATTACCATTCCGGACTGGGTGGAAGCACAGAGTGAATTCCTTCTGTTATCCAGCACCGGTGGTACTTCCACGCAAATTAAAGGCGTTCTGGAACGGCTTCGCCTGGCAGGTATGCCGGAAGAGGATATTCAGAGACTGCGTTCTACCCGGAGCATTCAGACCCGTTTTACCATTAAAGCACCTATTGATGGTGTCATTACTGCATTTGACCTGCGCACCGGCATGAATATTTCGAAAGATAAGGTGGTGGCTCAGATTCAGGGAATGGACCCGGTCTGGATCAGCGCTGCAGTGCCAGAATCTATCGCCTATCTGCTGAAAGATACGTCGCAGTTTGAAATTTCGGTACCGGCTTATCCGGATAAAACATTCCATGTCGAAAAATGGAATATTCTTCCCAGCGTGGATCAGACAACCCGTACGCTTCAGGTCCGTCTCCAGGTTTCTAATAAGGATGAGTTTCTCAAGCCGGGCATGAATGCCTATCTGAAACTGAATACCAGAAGCCAGGAGATGCTGCTGATACCAAGCCAGGCCGTTATCGATACCGGCAAAGAACAGCGCGTGATTACTGTTGATGATGAAGGCAAGTTTGTGCCGAAACAGATCCACGTTCTGCATGAGTCACAGCAACAGTCCGGCATCGGCTCCGGCCTGAATGAAGGCGATACCGTGGTGGTCAGTGGCCTGTTCCTCATTGACTCTGAAGCCAATATTACGGGCGCACTGGAACGTATGCGCCACCCTGAAAAAACAGAAAGCAGTATGCCAGCAATGTCTGACCAGCCTGTAAATATGCATTCAGGGCACTGAGGAGACGACGATGATTGAATGGATTATCCGGCGCTCTGTCGCCAACCGTTTCCTGGTCATGATGGGGGCCCTGTTTCTCAGCATCTGGGGCACATGGACGATTATTAACACGCCTGTCGATGCCTTGCCTGACCTGTCAGATGTGCAGGTCATTATCAAAACCAGCTATCCCGGCCAGGCCCCGCAGATTGTAGAAAACCAGGTCACCTATCCACTTACCACCACCATGCTGTCCGTGCCTGGCGCAAAAACCGTGCGTGGTTTTTCACAGTTCGGTGATTCGTATGTGTATGTCATTTTTGAAGACGGCACCGATCTGTACTGGGCCCGTTCCCGCGTGCTGGAGTACCTGAACCAGGTACAGGGAAAACTGCCCGCCGGTGTGAGTTCTGAAATCGGTCCGGACGCCACGGGGGTGGGCTGGATATTTGAATATGCCCTTGTCGATCGCAGCGGAAAACACGACCTTTCAGAACTGCGTTCTCTGCAGGACTGGTTCCTGAAATTTGAGCTGAAAACCATCCCGAACGTGGCTGAGGTCGCTTCGGTTGGCGGCGTGGTGAAACAGTACCAGATTCAGGTCAATCCGGTAAAACTGTCTCAGTATGGTATCAGCCTGCCCGAAGTGAAACAGGCCCTTGAATCGTCTAACCAGGAGGCCGGTGGCTCATCCGTTGAAATGGCCGAAGCTGAGTATATGGTCCGTGCCAGCGGTTATCTTCAGAGCATTGATGATTTTAATAACATCGTCCTGAAAACAGGCGAGAACGGCGTGCCGGTTTATCTGCGGGATGTTGCCCGCGTGCAGACCGGGCCTGAAATGCGGCGTGGTATTGCCGAGCTGAACGGCCAGGGCGAAGTCGCTGGCGGCGTGGTGATCCTGCGGTCGGGTAAAAATGCACGCGACGTTATCACGGCAGTGAGGGATAAACTTGAGACGCTGAAGGCCAGCCTGCCGGAAGGCGTTGAAATCGTGACCACCTACGATCGCAGCCAGCTCATCGACCGGGCGATTGATAACCTCAGTTCCAAACTTCTGGAAGAGTTTATCGTGGTGGCCATCGTCTGTGCCCTGTTCCTGTGGCACGTACGTTCTGCCCTGGTGGCGATTATCTCTCTGCCGCTTGGTCTGTGTATCGCCTTTATCGTCATGCACTTCCAGGGACTGAACGCCAATATCATGTCGCTGGGAGGGATAGCGATTGCCGTCGGTGCGATGGTGGATGCCGCCATTGTGATGATTGAGAATGCGCATAAGCGGCTTGAGGAGTGGGATCATCAGCATCCTGGTGAGCAGATTGACAACGCCACCCGCTGGAAGGTGATTACCGATGCCTCCGTTGAAGTGGGACCCGCACTGTTTATCAGCCTGCTGATCATCACCCTGTCCTTTATTCCTATCTTTACCCTGGAAGGTCAGGAAGGACGTCTGTTTGGCCCGCTGGCATTCACGAAAACGTACTCCATGGCGGGCGCGGCCGCGCTGGCCATCATCGTCATTCCGATTCTGATGGGATTCTGGATCCGGGGGAAAATTCCTGCAGAGACCAGTAACCCCCTGAACCGGGTACTGATCAAAGCGTATCATCCATTGCTGTTGCGGGTTCTCCACTGGCCAAAAACAACCCTGCTGGTTGCGGCCTTGTCCATTTTCACCGTTATCTGGCCGCTGAGCCAGGTGGGCGGTGAGTTTCTGCCGAAGATTAACGAGGGCGACCTGTTGTATATGCCGTCGACCCTGCCGGGTGTCTCTCCGGCTGAAGCTGCAGCGCTCCTGCAGACGACGGACAAGTTAATCAAAAGCGTTCCTGAAGTGGCCTCTGTATTTGGCAAGACCGGTAAAGCAGAGACCGCCACGGATTCCGCACCGCTCGAAATGGTTGAAACCACGATCCAGCTCAAACCTGAGGATCAGTGGCGTCCAGGCATGACGATTGACAAGATTATTGAAGAACTCGACAGGACCGTCCGTTTACCGGGGCTGGCAAACCTCTGGGTGCCGCCAATCCGTAACCGTATTGATATGCTCTCAACCGGGATCAAAAGCCCGATAGGTATCAAGGTGTCCGGAACGGTTCTGTCCGATATCGATGCAACGGCGCAGAGTATCGAAGCGGTCGCCAAAACCGTACCCGGCGTAGTGTCTGCTCTCGCAGAGCGACTGGAAGGCGGGCGCTACATTGATGTGGATATCAACCGGGAAAAAGCCTCCCGCTACGGAATGACGGTGGGCGATGTGCAGCTGTTCATCTCATCAGCCATCGGTGGGGCTATGGTGGGTGAGACGGTTGAAGGCGTGGCCCGGTACCCGATTAATATCCGCTATCCGCAGGATTACCGGAACAGCCCGCAGGCCCTGAAACAGATGCCGATCCTGACCCCGATGAAGCAGCAGATCACGCTGGGCGATGTTGCGGATATTAAGGTCGTTTCCGGGCCGACTATGCTGAAAACGGAAAATGCCCGTCCAGCCAGCTGGATTTACATTGACGCGCGCGGCAGGGATATGGTGTCGGTGGTTAATGACATTAAAACGGCGATCAGTCAGAAAGTGAAACTGAGACCGGGTACCAGCGTGTCATTCTCCGGACAGTTTGAACTGCTTGAGCATGCCAACAAGAAACTGAAGCTGATGGTGCCGATGACGGTGATGATCATCTTCATCCTGTTGTATCTGGCATTCCGCCGGGTTGATGAAGCCCTGCTGATCCTGATGAGCCTGCCGTTCGCCCTGGTTGGCGGGATATGGTTCCTGTACTGGCAGGGCTTCCATATGTCTGTCGCAACCGGAACGGGGTTTATCGCTCTGGCCGGGGTGGCAGCAGAGTTTGGCGTGGTCATGCTGATGTATCTGCGTCATGCCATTGAAGCGCACCCGGAATTGTCCCGTAAAGAGACGTTCACACCGGAAGGCCTTGATGAAGCCCTCTATCATGGTGCCGTACTGCGTGTCCGGCCGAAAGCCATGACCGTGGCGGTGATCATTGCGGGTCTGCTGCCAATACTCTGGGGAACCGGTGCAGGTTCAGAAGTCATGAGCCGTATCGCGGCACCCATGATTGGTGGGATGATCACGGCTCCGCTGCTGTCCCTGTTCATTATTCCTGCCGCCTACAAATTAATCTGGCTGCGCAGACATAAAAAAAGCGTGTCCTGAACCTGAAAGGGCACCCCCTGTGGGTGTCCTTCTTTACTGATTCACCCTGACGTCAGGGTTTAAATCGATAATATACAGAGGTGAGTATGAAAAAAGTGGTTCTGATGGCGCTGGCTCTCGGCCTTTCACTGCCCGCGATGGCGAGTGAAAAAGTGATTGATATGTACAAATCTGAAAACTGTGGCTGTTGTTCCCTGTGGGGCAAGGCGATGGAAAAAGACGGGTTTGAAGTACGAACTCACGTCATGAATGATCAGGCGCTGTCAGCCCTGAAAGAAAAGCATGCTATTCCTGCAGGACTGCGAAGTTGTCATACCGCGGTTGCCGGTAATTTGATCATTGAAGGCCATGTGCCTGCGACAACGATACATAAGGCAATGCAGTCTGGTTCAGGTATATACGGTCTCGCCACCCCCGGTATGCCAGCAGGAAGTCCTGGAATGGAGATGGGAGCCCGAAAAGAGGCTTACGATGTTATCGCATTCTCACCGGATGGAAGTAAAAAAGTCTTCCAGCGAATCGAATAGTCAGCGGAACGGCTGATAACGGGACGCCGGCAGCAGGCACTCTTATGCCGGCGGCATTCGTGGTAATCGCATCCATGACATACCCTGAAGACAGAAGATGCTTCGGTATGCATAAGGAGAGTTACTGTGAAAAATGACAATGCAGTGCAACACAACAACCAGACTGCTTCTGAGCAGACATTATCCCCGGACGAGGGCCACGTATTGCATAAGGTGAGAGATCCCGTGTGCGGGATGGACATCCTGCCCGACAGGGCGCACAGCAGCATTCGATACCAGGACCATCAACTTTATTTCTGCTCCGCCAGCTGTGAGAGTAAATTTAAAGCCCATCCCGATCGTTATCTTACCGAAGATGCCAGTGAACATTCCCATCACCATCACCACGATCATCACGAAGTCAGCCCTGATCAGATAAAACAGCCTCACCACCAGGCGGAGAAAGAGAATTCTGAAGGTGTGTGGACATGTCCGATGCACCCGGAGATACGCCGCAGTGGTCCCGGAAGCTGTCCTGTCTGTGGAATGGCACTGGAGCCGCTCGTAGCTACGGCATCCACGGGGCCAAGTGATGAACTTCGCGACATGACAAGACGCTTCTGGCTGGGGTTGTTGCTGGCGTTTCCGGTTCTGGTACTCGAAATGGGATCTCATCTGTTTCCCGCCTTGAGGAATACAGTACCGCCACAGCACAACACATGGCTGCAGCTGCTTCTGGCCTCTCCTGTCGTGTTGTGGTGTGGCTGGCCATTCTTCGCCCGGGCCGGAATGTCGTTACGTAACCGCTCCCTGAATATGTTTACCCTTGTTGCAATGGGCACCGGCGTAGCCTGGGTGTACAGCGTCATTGCAACCGTCTTCCCCTCCTGGTTTCCTGCATCGTTCAGAAACATGGATGGCCTGGTGGCCGTTTATTTTGAAGCCGCAGCAGTTATTACGGTGCTTGTTCTGCTGGGACAGGTTCTTGAGCTGCGGGCACGGGAACAAACCTCAGGTGCCATTACTGCACTACTGAATCTTGCCCCCAAAACCGCCAGGCGGCTGGATCATGACGGTCATGAAACGGATATTAATGCGGAAGATGTTCTGCCTGGCGATAAGCTCCGCATCAGACCAGGAGAGAGTATTCCGGTCGACGGTATTGTGATCGAAGGCAAAACAACCGTTGATGAATCGATGGTGACCGGGGAATCTATGCCGGTTACCAAAACGGAGGGTGACCCTGTCATCGGGGGGACCATTAATCAGACAGGGAGTCTCATCATCCGTGCAGAGAAAGTCGGTGATGAAACAATGCTCTCACGAATTGTTCAGATGGTCGCTGATGCACAGCGTTCGCGTGCCCCCATCCAGAGAATGGCTGACAGCGTTTCAGGCTGGTTTGTTCCTCTGGTGATACTTATCGCGGTTGTTGCTTTCGTGATCTGGTCTGTCTGGGGGCCCGAGCCCAGGATGGCGCACGGTCTCATTGCGGCTGTGTCGGTCCTGATTATTGCCTGTCCCTGCGCGCTGGGGCTGGCCACGCCGATGTCGATAATGGTGGGGGTGGGCAAAGGAGCCCAGGCCGGGGTGTTAATCAGGAATGCCGAAGCCCTTGAGCGTCTTGAAAAAGTGGACACGCTGGTTGTCGACAAAACAGGCACGCTCACGGAAGGTTCGCCTACGGTGACAGGGATTATCAGTCTCAATCCGGGTGGGGAAACATCTCTTTTGCGTGTAACAGCCGCAGTGGAAAAAGGCTCGCAGCATCCGCTGGGTATGGCAGTAGTTAAAGCAGCACAGGAAAAGGGGATCGCAATACCCGCAGTCACTCATTTCGATGCACCGTCGGGTAAAGGTGTCTCAGGCGATGTCGAAGGTCAACGGGTTGTTATTGGTAATGAACTGGCTATGCAGGAAAACAGTATCGTTATTGATAATCAAAAGGCCGTTGCGGATACGTTGCGGATGGAAGGCGCTACCGTTATCTATGTGGCCACAGACGGGGACCTTGCAGGCCTGATAGCTATCTCGGATCCCGTGAAAACAACCACGCCGGATGCGCTTAAAGCTTTGCGTCAGGCGGGGATCCGCATTGTTATGCTCACCGGGGATAACCAGCTTACTGCTGAAGCAGTCGCACGGAAACTGGGAATAGATGAGGTTGAAGCCGGAATTCTGCCGGATGGCAAAAAAGCAGTGATAACCCGACTGAAAGAGTCTGGCCATGTGGTTGCGATGGCCGGAGACGGTGTGAATGATGCCCCGGCGCTGGCAGCGGCTGACGTGGGTATAGCCATGGGAACGGGTACAGATGTGGCAATTGAAAGTGCCGGAGTCACCCTTCTCAAAGGCGACTTGATGATACTGAACAGGGCCCGTCATCTGTCAGAGATCACCATGAAAAATATCCGTCAGAATCTGTTTTTTGCATTTATCTACAACGCACTTGGCGTGCCTGTGGCTGCAGGTCTGCTTTATCCTGTGTATGGAATACTGCTGTCGCCAGTTATTGCGGCGGCGGCCATGGCTCTTTCCTCCGTCAGCGTCATTGTGAATGCGTTGCGTCTGAAAAGTGTCAGGCTCGGGAAATAACACTGAGTGAAGGGTCAGTTACGAACAGAAGGAGTCCAGTATGAAAAGTACCACCTATGCGCTTATTGCTGTCGCCGCGATCGCGGCATTTGCCCTCCTGCGCGAACACTGGTCACATGTGGCAGGTTACTGGCCATATCTGTTATTGCTGGTCTGCCCGCTAATGCATCTTTTCCACGGCCACGGAGGGCATGGAGATCATCAACATCACGGAAGTGAAAACGATAAAAAAAATTAATCCGGCAGACGGGGCCGCGTCGCGGTCCCGTTATCAGTCCAGGTATCGTTCGTAGTCTCTGGCATGCGCAAAGGCATGCTGTTCGAGTTTGTTATCAGCGGGTGCCGCTGCCCGGAACGCCAGAGAGTTAACAGGGTTGTTATTGATGACCAGCTCGTAATGCAGATGAGGACCGGATGAACGTCCGCTGTTACCGGATAACGCAATAGCACCTCCCCGTGTAACCCTGGCCCCTTTAGTAACGAGTATTTTATTGAGGTGGAGATAGCGAGTTTTAACACCGGCTTTTCCCGTTACTTCAACAAAATATCCCATGGTACTGTTGTATTCGGCCCGGGTGATTTTTCCGTCGATGACGCTGACTATTTTCGTGTTCATGGGCATGGAATAATCAATGCCATTATGGGGACTCACTTTTCCCGATACCGGGTTAAGTCTTGCAGGATTGAAAGGCGAACTGAGTCTTGCTGTGGCCGGTAACGGATAATCGAGACTGCCTTTCCCGGAAGTATCGGAAAGGTTATAGAACTTTTTATCTGATATACGATACGCCGTGTAATTAAATGAACCGGACGTAAATTTATAGGCCACGACACGTGATTTTCCCGCTTTCTTTTGCAGTACGAGTTTTAATGATTCATTTTTTTTCAAATGCCGCAGATTAAACCGGGAAGGCAAGGAGCGCTGAAGAGTAGCGATCTCGTTCGATTCCAGCCCCGAGCGGGTGGCTGAAAGGTAGGCATTTTCTTTTACGACATCGGTAGAATACATTTACTGGAATTCGCCGTTAGCATGAACACTGCGGCGTATGCTAGGGGTTTTCAGGAGGCGTGTCATCTGTCAGTTAATCGGGAGCACCGTTGATGGTCGTCATTTTTGTAACATATCTTGTTTCCCGTTTGCTCCTGAAGCTCTGGGAACTGTATGACCAGCCCGACGGTGATGATTAACGGGACTGAAACAGGTTACGGCAGAGCAATATGGGGCTCATGTCCTGCTACGTAACCCGTCAGTAAAGCCCTGCTGCGCACCTGACGCTAAGCACTAACCCGCCTGCAGTTACCTGGTCGAATACAGCCCGCGAAGCTTTCTTGCCTGCGTCTGATGTGCTTCCGCACCGGCATTATTGACCTGCTCATGCACGAGAGCGGCTTTTTCTCCGGCATTCAGTTCGTTAAAAGAAGAAGACGAGGTCTTTGAATTTGCATCACTGCCGGACAGCATTTTTTTATGTTCCTCAATCATTTTCTGATGCGCATAGGACGCGCTGTTGTTCATAAATGAATGAGCAACAATGGCCCTTTCATGTTCATTCATTTCAGAGAATGAGGGCGTGTTGTTTTTATTAACCCTGTCCGGTAAGTTTTCATGCGTCGAGGAATTCACATGACTGACGGCTGAGGCATTATTAACAAATCGATGTGCTTCATGGGCAATATCACTGGACTGAGCAAAAGCTGCCCCACAAAATAAAGCTGTAAACGCAGTGGTCGTGATTAATATATTCATGTGTAATTACCTTCTGAGGTACATAAAAGATGTCCTTATGATCATATATAAAAATAATCAACCTGTGGGGAAGATGACGTAAATGTAATACAGCTATGTACATTACACGATTGTAATGAATTTGTTTCTTAAGGTGTGCTAGATTCATTTCATTGTAAGTGGATGAACCAGTAATTTAATTTAAATCGGTTCTCGAATTCTGTCAGTAACCATACTTTAAATAAGGGAATGCGCATGCTGTTGAAAACGTCTCGACGAACTTTCCTGAAGGGGTTAACCCTCTCTGGCGTAGCCGGAAGTCTTGGCGTATGGAGTTTCAATGCGCGTTCCAGTCTGAGCCTGCCAGTTGCCGCATCCCTGCAGGGTACTCAGTTTGACCTGACCATTGGTGAAACGGCCGTCAATATCACGGGCAGTGAGCGTCAGGCCAAAACAATCAATGGAGGCCTGCCGGGGCCCGTTCTTCGCTGGAAAGAAGGTGACACCATTACCCTGAAGGTCAAAAACCGTCTTAATGAACAGACGTCCATTCACTGGCACGGCATTATTCTTCCGGCCAATATGGATGGTGTTCCGGGGCTGAGTTTTATGGGCATAGAGCCTGATGATACCTACGTTTACACCTTTAAGGTTAAGCAGAACGGGACTTACTGGTACCACAGCCATTCCGGTCTGCAGGAACAGGAGGGGGTATACGGTGCCATTATCATCGATGCCAGGGAGCCAGAACCGTTTGCTTACGATCGTGAGCATGTGGTCATGTTGTCTGACTGGACCGATGAAAATCCTCACAGCCTGCTGAAAAAATTAAAAAAACAGTCGGATTACTACAATTTCAATAAACCAACCGTTGGCTCTTTTTTCCGCGACGTGAATACCAGGGGGCTGTCAGCCACCATTGCCGATCGGAAAATGTGGGCTGAAATGAAAATGAATCCGACTGACCTCGCGGATGTCAGTGGCTACACCTACACCTATCTCATGAACGGGCAGGCCCCGCTGAAAAACTGGACCGGACTGTTCCGTCCCGGTGAAAAGATACGCTTACGGTTTATCAACGGCTCGGCAATGACCTATTTCGATATCCGTATCCCCGGGCTGAAAATGACGGTCGTGGCTGCAGATGGCCAGTATGTAAACCCGGTTACCGTTGACGAATTCAGGATTGCCGTTGCCGAAACCTATGATGTCATTGTGGAGCCTCAGGGTGAGGCCTATACCATCTTCGCACAATCCATGGACAGGACCGGTTACGCTCGAGGGACACTGGCCACGAGAGAGGGGTTAAGTGCTGCCGTTCCCCCCCTCGATCCCCGTTCTCTGTTGACCATGGAAGATATGGGTATGGGGGGAATGGGACATGATATGGCAGGAATGGACCACAGCCAGATGGGAGGCATGGATAACAGCGGAGAGATGATGTCTATGGACGGTGCTGACCTTCCGGATAGCGGGACATCCTCCGCGCCCATGGATCACAGCAGCATGGCCGGTATGGATCATTCCCGGATGGCCGGAATGCCGGGTATGCAAAGTCATCCTGCGTCAGAAACGGATAACCCACTGGTTGATATGCAGGCGATGAGCGTCTCTCCGAAATTAAATGATCCGGGTATTGGTCTTCGAAATAACGGAAGAAAGGTTCTCACGTACGCGGATTTGAAAAGCCGCTTTGAGGATCCTGACGGACGTGAACCTGGCCGTACCATAGAACTGCATTTAACCGGCCACATGGAAAAGTTTGCCTGGTCATTTAACGGAATCAAGTTTTCAGATGCCGCACCGGTGCTGCTGAAATACGGTGAGCGGCTCAGGATCACGCTGATCAACGATACCATGATGACTCACCCCATTCACCTGCATGGTATGTGGAGCGATCTGGAAGATGAAAACGGTAATTTCATGGTTCGTAAACACACAATAGATGTTCCCCCTGGTACAAAACGCAGTTACAGAGTGACAGCAGATGCGCTTGGCCGCTGGGCGTATCACTGCCATTTGCTCTATCACATGGAAATGGGAATGTTTCGTGAAGTCCGGGTGGAGGAATGATGCGAATGAAGAGAAATTTGAAGGCCATACCTGTTCTGGTCGCCGGTTTCTTTACCTCACAGCTTTCTATTGCGGCGGGCTCCGTCTCTGCAGATCCCCACGCCGGGCACGACATGTCTGCCATGCAGATGCCAGCAGATGAGAATTTCACTGAGATGACGTCAATGGAGCCCATTGTAACTGAGAGCAGAACGCCAATTCCGCCTGTTACCGATGCCGACCGGAAGGCTGCATTCGGCAATTTACAGGGGCATGCGATTCACGACAGTGCGATTAATTATCTGGTTCTGCTGGATCAACTGGAATGGCAACGGTCGGATAACACCAACAATTTCAGCTGGAGTGTTAACAGCTGGATTGGAGGCGACACAGATCGGATTTGGCTAAAGAGTGAAGGTGAACGAAGCAATGGGGAAACGGAGGCGGCTGAAGCGCAGTTACTCTGGGGACATGCGGTTGGCCCATGGTGGGATTTGGTTGCGGGTGTCAGGCAGGATTTCAGACCTGCTTCTGCCCGGACCTGGGCTGCTGTCGGTTTTCAGGGGCTGGCACTCTATAATTTTGAGTCTGAAATTACGGGTTTTGTCAGTAATGGCGGAAAAGCAGCCCTTCGTCTGGGAGGAGAATACGACGTTTTACTGACTAACCGGCTCATACTCCAGCCATCCTATGAGGTGAATTTCTACAGTCAGGATGATGAATCGCGGGGTCGCGGCAGGGGACTGACTGACACAGAGCTGGGGCTCCGGCTGCGCTATGAAATACGCCGTGAGTTTGCACCCTATATAGGCGTTTCCTGGAATCAACTTTACGGGAAAACATCCGATATGGCGAAAAGAGAAGGTGAGAAAGACCATCAGGTAGTATTCCTGGCGGGAGCCAGAATCTGGTTTTAACGCACTGATATAAAACACTCAACTAAACAGGTAAATAAAATGTCGATTTTAAATAAAGCCATTCTTACAGGTGGCCTCGTTATGGGCGTTGCTTTCTCTGCTATGGCCCATCCGGAATTAAAAAGCTCTGTGCCACAGGCAGATTCAGCCGTAGCGGCCCCGGAAAAGATTCAGCTTAATTTCTCGGAAAATCTGACCGTGAAATTCTCAGGTGCAAAATTAACGATGACGGGTATGAAAGGCATGTCATCACATTCTCCGATGCCGGTCGCGGCAAAAGTGGCGCCAGGCGCTGACCCTAAATCGATGGTCATTATTCCGCGAGAGCCTTTACCCGCTGGCACTTATCGTGTTGACTGGCGCGCGGTTTCTTCAGATACGCACCCTATTACCGGTAATTACACCTTTACAGTGAAGTAATATTATGAACGACCTGATTATGATTGTTATTCGTTTTCTTCTTTATCTGGATTTGATGGTAATATTTGGATTGCCATTTTTTCAGATATATGGAATAAGCGGTGTCAGACATGAAACCTATAACCTGACTAATTTCAGGTCGTTTATAACCTTTGCTGTTGTTACAGGCATCATTCTTACTGGCATTAATATGCTCCTGGTATCTAATGCCATGAGTGGAGTAACTGACCTCAGAGAATTATCCATCCATGTTATCGAGATGGTGATAGAAGAAACTGATGTGGGTATTAGCTGGATTGTCAGGCTCTGTGCCCTGTTTACCACACTCGGTGCTTTGTTCCTTTACACTAATAAGAGAGTATTGTCCTGCCTGCTGATGACGATGAGTGGGGGCGTGGCGCTGGCTACACTTGCCTGGGGAGGACACGCCGTTATGCATGACGGTCTGCATTACTATCTCCATTTACTGAGCGATCTGACCCATCTCGGCGCTGCAGGTGCCTGGACAGGTGCTCTGGTTGCATTTGCTATCCTGCTGATGCGCAGAAACGAGCATAATGCACAGAGCGTCATTGTGATATCTGACTCCCTGGCAAAATTTGCCACGGCAGGAACGGTGATTGTTGTAGCCCTGATCCTGAGTGCGCTGGTCAACTATCTGTATATTGCTGAGGGTAACTTAACTCCCTTATTCAACAGTTCCTGGGGGAGGATATTGCTTGCCAAGACGGCTCTGTTTGTTCTGATGCTTCTTCTGGCTGCAGCAAACCGGTTTCACCTGGGTCCCCGGCTTGAAGTTATGGTCAGGGAAGGGAATTATGATCGCAGCGTTGCCCTGATGCGAAACAGCATCCTGACAGAATTCGTTGTTGCGATTATCATTCTGGGCGCCGTAGCGTGGCTCGGAATGCTTGCTCCGTCTCAGGTCAGCTAGGGGACAGCCAAAGCTCATGCGTGAGATTTTTACTTTCATATCAGCGAGTTGACCATGCAGCGTATTTTAATCGTTGAAGACGAACAAAAAACAGGTCGTTACCTGCAGCAGGGACTGGTTGAGGAAGGCTATCAGGCCGATCTCTTTAATAATGGCCGCGATGGTCTCGGGGCCGCGTCGAAGGGACAGTATGATTTGATAATACTGGACGTGATGCTGCCTTTCCTCGACGGGTGGCAAATCATCAGCGCACTGAGGGAGTCCGGGCACGAAGAACCGGTCCTGTTTTTAACCGCAAAGGACAACGTGCGGGACAAAGTGAAAGGACTGGAGCTTGGCGCAGATGACTACCTGATTAAGCCCTTTGATTTTACGGAGCTGGTTGCACGTGTAAGAACCCTGCTGCGCCGGGCACGCTCGCAGGCCGCAACAGTCTGCACCATCGCCGATATGACCGTTGATATGGTGCGCCGGACCGTGATCCGTTCGGGGAAGAAGATCCATCTCACCGGTAAAGAATACGTTCTGCTTGAGTTGCTGCTGCAACGCACCGGAGAAGTGTTACCCAGGAGTCTTATCTCGTCCCTGGTCTGGAACATGAATTTTGACAGTGATACGAATGTGATTGATGTCGCCGTGAGACGTCTGAGAAGTAAAATTGATGATGACTTTGAGCCAAAACTGATCCATACCGTTCGCGGTGCCGGATATGTCCTGGAGATCAGAGAAGAGTGAGGTTCAAAATTTCCCTGACCACACGCCTGAGCCTGATTTTTTCTGCGGTGATGCTTACGGTATGGTGGTTATTAAGTTTTATCCTGATTAGCACCCTTAATGGCTATTTCGATAATCAGGACCGCGATTTTCTGACAGGTAAACTTCAGCTCACCGAAGAGTTTCTTAAAACAGAGACGTTCCGGAACAAAACGGATATTAAGTCATTATCAGAAAAAATAAATGATGCGATGGTAGGGCACAATGGTTTATTCATTTCTATAAAAAACATGGAAAATGAAAAAATTGTTGAACTCTATGCCAAAAATTCTGTTGTTCCAGCGGTCCTGCTTAATAAGTCGGGTGATATTCTCGACTATATGATCCAGACGGAAGAAAATAACACCGTGTACCGCAGTATCTCGCGGCGGGTTGCCGTGACGCCGGAACAGGGTAAAAGCAAACATGTCATCATTACGGTTGCCACGGATACTGGGTATCACACCCTGTTTATGGACAAACTCAGTACCTGGCTGTTCTGGTTCAATATCGGTCTGGTCTTTATTTCTGTTTTTCTGGGCTGGCTGACCACACGTATTGGTCTGAAACCGTTACGGGAAATGACCAGTCTGGCTTCCTCCATGACTGTACACAGCCTGGATCAGCGTCTAAATCCCGATCTGGCTCCGCCGGAAATCTCTGAGACCATGCAGGAGTTCAATAATATGTTTGATCGCCTGGAGGGGGCATTCCGGAAACTGTCAGATTTCTCGTCTGACATCGCGCATGAGCTGCGCACACCAGTCAGTAATCTGATGATGCAGACGCAGTTTGCACTGGCTAAGGAAAGGGATGTTTCGCATTACCGCGAAATTTTATTCGCTAACCTGGAAGAACTGAAAAGGTTGTCACGAATGACCAGTGACATGCTTTTTCTGGCACGTTCAGAGCATGGTCTGCTGCGGCTGGATAAACATGATGTGGATCTGGCAGCCGAACTGAATGAATTACGTGAGTTGTTCGAGCCCCTGGCAGACGAAACAGGAAAGACAATCACGGTTGAAGGAGAGGGCGTTGTTACCGGAGACAGCGATATGCTCCGACGTGCTTTCAGTAACCTGCTTTCCAATGCAATCAAGTATTCTCCCGATAACACCTGTACAGCGATACACCTTGAGCGTGACAGTGACTGTGTGAACGTGATGATTACGAATACGATGTCCGGCCAGGTTCCCGCTAATCTGGAACGTTTGTTTGACCGGTTCTATCGCGCAGACTCATCAAGGTTCTACAACACGGAAGGCGCGGGGCTGGGATTATCAATTACAAGGTCGATCATTCATGCTCACGGCGGCGAGCTGTCAGCAGAACAGCAGGGGCGGGAAATTGTGTTCAGTGTGCGTCTGTTAATGGATTAATACCGTTATTCAGGAGAAACCCGGAAGGTGACAAAAATGTCATCGTTCAGTCACGCGATAAACAGAGTCGGTTTTTTATAATCAGCCATAAATCAGGACAGCGTGATAATTCAATCGCCCGGTTCCTGGCGTGATGATCAACCAGCCCTGAGATCAAATGCTTTCTCTGTTATAAGCATTGATTGTTCGGGTATGAAAACACCGGAGACCCAACCATGAAAAAGATCCTTGTATCCTTTATTGCCATGATGGCTGTCGCTTCATCTGCCTGGGCTGCAGAGACAATGAACATGCATGACCAGGTAAATAATGCCCAGGCGCCTGCCCATCAGATGCAATCATCCGCTGAAAAAAGTGCAGTTCAGGGGGAGAGCATGAAAATGATGGATATGAGCGGTCACGATCAGGCCGCAATGTCCCATGAAATGATGCAAAACGGCAATTCTGCTGCCCATCAGGACATGGCTGAAATGCATAAAAAAATGATGAAATCCAAGCCAGCAGCTTCTAACGAAACAGCAAAATCATTTTCCGAAATGAACGAGCATGAGAAAGCCGCTGTTATGCATGAGAAGGCGAATAATGGTCAATCTTCCGTTATTCATCAGCAGCAGGCTGAAAAGCATCGCAGCCAGATCACCCAGAATTAACCCGCAGCTCCACTTGTTAGACCCTCATTTGACGCCGAAGTCACTGGCTTATGCTCCCGTCCGGGAGCGTTTTTTTCCCATTGGACTGCCCCCACGACCGTAGCCACAGATATTCAGGTTTACTTCTGCGATCCTCAATCTCCCTGGCAACGCGGCTCAAATGAAAATACAAACAGATTACTCAGACAGTATTTTCCAAAAGGAACTGACTTATCAGTTCACAGCCAGCAAAGACTAAACAGTGTTGCCAGGCAGCTCAACGAGAGGCCAAGAAAAACGCTAGACTATGAATCACCCGCAGAGCGTTTTAACCAATGTGTTGCATCCACCTGTTGAACTCACAGCGGCGTACTTCGCAAAGCTGTCCGACTGAGGTACGCCTTTATCCGTGACAACTCCTGTTGCTGGCCTGTTCGCCTGCTCTGTCGGGGGCTGGATGTTCATCCTAGTGGTTTTTACGCCTGGCTTCAGCAGCCGCATTCACAACGCCATCAGGCAGACCTGAGACTGACAGGACAGATTAAACAGTTCTGGCTGGAATCGGGATGCGTCTATGGTTATCGCAAAATCCATCTGGATCTGCGGGACAGCGGGCAACAGTGCGGAGTGAACCGGGTCTGGCGACTGATGAAACGTGTCGGGATAAAGGCTCAGGTCGGATACCGGAGCCCGCGGGCACGTAAAGGCGAGGCCAGTATCGTGTCGCCCAACAGGCTCCAGCGACAGTTCAATCCGGATGCTCCGGATGAGCGTTGGGTAACGGACATAACCTACATCAGGACCCACGAAGGCTGGCTGTATCTTGCCGTTGTTGTTGATCTGTTCTCACGCAAAATTATCGGCTGGTCCATGCAATCCCGGATGACAAAGGACATTGTCCTGAACGCACTGCTGATGGCTGTATGGCGGCGTAATCCCCAAAAACAGGTGCTGGTTCATTCGGATCAGGGCAGTCAGTACACAAGCCATGAGTGGCAGTCGTTCCTGAAATCACACGGCCTGGAGGGCAGCATGAGCCGTCGCGGTAACTGCCATGATAATGCGGTTGCAGAAAGCTTTTTCCAGTTGTTGAAACGCGAACGGATAAAGAAAAAGATCTACGGAACGCGGGAAGAAGCCCGCAGCGATATTTTTGATTACATCGAAATGTTTTATAACAGTAAGCGTCGGCATGGTTCTAGCGATCAGATGTCACCGACAGAATATGAAAACCAGTATTATCAACGGCTCGGAAGTGTCTAGATTTTCCGTGGCGATTCAATACCCATACAAGTAAAACCTTTAGTTCAGTTTAGCATCGGCGTAACGCCATAAGAAGTTTGTTCTATCAACATTTCTTGAATCCCCAAATATTTTATTTGCATTCAGAATGGGAGTTACACCCTTTAAGGAAACGTATAAAAATATGAATATCAATAAGTTAACCAAGTTTCTGATATCAGGATAAAATGTTCCACGACAACAGTTACATATGTTTTTTCGAATGTATTGTTGCGATTGTAAACCTACAGAGTATCCTGTTATTAAATCAACCGGAGGACAGATGCTACTAACTTCCCTACGACTCTTCAAAAATCTCTCCGATGAAACCCGCTTGGGCATCGTGTTACTGCTCAGGGAAATGGGAGAGTTGTGCGTGTGCGATCTCTGTACGGCGCTGGATCAGTCGCAGCCAAAGATCTCCCGTCATTTGGCAATGCTCCGGGAAAGTGGACTATTGCTGGATCGCAAGCAGGGCAAGTGGGTTCACTACCGCTTATCCCCGCATATTCCTTCCTGGGCCGCTCAGGTGATTGAGCTGGCTTGGTTAAGCCAACAGGACGACGTACAGGCCATCGCCCGTAAGCTCGCATCAACCAACTGCTCTGGCAGCGGTAAGGCTGTTTGCCTCTAAAAATTTTGCCTGCACATATATGCTTTTCCGGATATGAGGTGTTAAAGATGAAAACGTTAACGGTGTTTGACCCGGTAATGTGCTGCAGTACCGGCGTATGTGGCTCAGATATCGATCAGGTTCTGGTTGATTTCTCTGCTGATGTGCAGTGGCTGAAAGGACGTGGCGTACAGGTTGAACGTTACAACCTGGCGCAGCAGCCCATGAGCTTTGTTCATAATGAGAAAGCGAAAGTATTCCTCGAAGCATCTGGAGCAGAAGGGCTTCCGCTACTGCTGTTGGACGGTGAAACGGTGATGGCAGGGCGGTACCCAAAACGTGCTGAGATAGCTCGCTGGTTTGGTATACCGCTGGAGAGGGTAGGGTTAGCTCCCACCAGCTGCTGTGGTGGTAATACTTCCTGTTGCTGATATGTCAGGAGGACATATGAAATTCTTACAGAACATCCCGCCTTATCTGTTTTTTACCGGTAAGGGAGGCGTAGGAAAAACTTCCATTTCCTGCGCGACGGCTATCCGCCTTGCCGAACAGGGTAAGCGGGTTTTGCTGGTCAGTACCGATCCTGCCTCGAATGTCGGCCAGGTATTCGACCAGGCTATCGGTAACACCATTCGCCCTGTGACGGCAGTTCCTGGGCTTTCTGCTCTGGAGATTGACCCGCAGGAAGCCGCCCAACAATACCGCTCCAGAATCGTTGATCCTATCAAAGGTCTTCTGCCTGATGACGTTGTTAACAGTATCAGCGAACAGCTTTCAGGAGCCTGTACGACTGAGATTGCGGCGTTCGATGAGTTTACTGGCTTACTGACCGACGCTTCTCTGCTGACCCGCTTTGATCACATCATTTTTGATACAGCGCCGACGGGCCACACGATTCGCCTTCTCCAGCTTCCCTGTGCCTGGAGTAGCTTCATTGAAAGTAATCCAGATGGTGCTTCCTGTCTTGGCCCAATGGCCGGGCTGGAAAAGCAGCGTGAGCAGTATGCTCATGCAGTAGAGGCGCTATCCGATCCTGAACGTACCCGCCTGGTTCTGGTTGCACGACTGCAAAAATCTACGCTGCAGGAAGTCGCCCGCACTCATGAAGAACTGGCTGCAATTGGCCTGAAAAACCAGTACCTGGTTATTAATGGTGTGCTGCCTAAAGCAGAAGCTGAACATGACGCCCTTGCCGCTGCGATATGGCAACGGGAACAGGAAGCACTGGCAAATCTTCCTGCCGGTTTATCTGAGCTATCGACAGATACCTTATTACTCCAGCCAGTCAACATGGTTGGCGTGTCTGCATTGAAGGGACTACTGGACACCAGTGCAAGAGCATTACCGCTGCCTGCAACGAACGTCCTGTACACGCCTGAAAACTTATCGCTCTCTGTCCTGGTTGATGATATCGCTCGCAGTGAACACGGTTTGATTATGCTGATGGGCAAAGGTGGCGTAGGTAAAACCACGATGGCTGCTGCCATCGCCGTCAGGCTGGCGGATATGGGATTTGATGTCCATCTCACCACCTCAGATCCCGCTGCACATCTCAGTGCAACGCTCAATGGAAGTCTTAAAAATCTGCAGGTCAGCCGAATTAACCCTCACGATGAAACTGAACGCTATCGGCAGCATGTTCTTGAGACGAAAGGCAGGAATCTGGATGAGGCAGGGAAACGGCTGCTCGAAGAGGATTTACGTTCTCCTTGCACGGAAGAGATTGCGGTGTTCCAGGCGTTCTCACGCGTAATCCGTGAAGCAGGCAAACGGTTTGTGGTCATGGATACGGCACCTACCGGGCATACGCTATTACTGCTTGATGCTACCGGGGCTTATCACCGTGAGATTGCCAAGAAGATGGGGAATAAAGGTCATTTTTCCACTCCGATGATGCAGCTTCAGGACCCGGAACGCACCAAAGTCCTGATGGTCACTTTGCCTGAAACCACACCGGTACTGGAAGCGGCTAACCTGCAGACTGACCTTGAAAGAACGGGGATTCATCCGTGGGGCTGGATTATCAATAACAGCCTTTCCATTGCGGATACGTGTTCTCCGTTGCTTTGCCAGCGTGCCCGGCAGGAAGTGCCTCAGATTGAGGCTGTTAAGAATCAGCACGCTGACCGTATAGCGCTTGTTCCGGTGCTGGCGTCAGAGCCCGCCGGTATTGAAAAGCTCAGAGAGTTGATGAGTTAATTTTTTGGCATATACAGGGCGACAAAGTCGCCCTGTCAGGAGGTTTTATGTTACTGGCAGGCGCTATTTTTGTCCTGACCATCGTGTTGGTTATCTGGCAACCGAAGGGATTAGGGATTGGCTGGAGTGCGATGCTGGGTGCGGGGCTGGCTCTGATATCTGGTGTTGTGCATGTAAGCGATATTCCGGTGGTGTGGAATATCGTCTGGAACGCGACAGCGACCTTTATTGCCGTGATTATCATCAGCCTGCTGCTTGATGAATCAGGTTTTTTCGAATGGGCAGCGCTGCACGTATCTCGTTGGGGGAATGGTCGTGGTCGTTTGCTCTTTACCTGGATCGTCCTGCTCGGCGCAGCGGTAGCGGCACTGTTTGCCAACGATGGTGCGGCACTTATTCTGACGCCGATAGTCATCGCCATGCTGCTGGCATTAGGGTTCAGTAAAGGTACTACGCTGGCATTTGTCATGGCCGCCGGGTTTATTGCCGATACAGCCAGTCTGCCGCTTATCGTGTCGAACCTGGTGAATATCGTCTCGGTGGACTTCTTTGGTCTGGGATTCACCAAATATGCGTCGGTAATGGTGCCGGTTGATATTGCAGCCATTTTTGCCACGCTGGTTATGCTGCATCTGTTCTTCCGCAAAGATATTCCGCCTACTTACGACCTGGCTCTCCTGAAAGCACCGGCAAAAGCGATTAAAGATCTGGCAACCTTCAGAACCGGCTGGATCGTGTTGATCCTTCTTCTGGTTGGCTTTTTCGTTCTTGAGCCGCTCGGTATTCCCGTTAGCGCGATTGCGGCTGTTGGCGCTGTAATCCTGTTTGCGGTGGCGAAACGAGGCCATGCCATTAACACTGGCAAAGTGCTGCGTGGTGCGCCATGGCAGATCGTCATATTCTCGCTGGGGATGTATCTGGTGGTCTATGGTCTGCGTAATGCCGGACTAACAGAATACCTCTCCGGTGTGCTGAACGTGCTGGCAGATAAAGGACTTTGGGCCGCGACGTTTGGTACCGGCTTCCTGACGGCTTTCCTGTCTTCCATCATGAACAATATGCCTACCGTGCTGGTTGGCGCTCTCTCTATTGATGGCAGCACCGCAACAGGCGTTATCAAAGAGGCGATGATTTATGCCAACGTGATTGGCTGCGATCTGGGACCGAAAATTACACCGATTGGTAGCCTGGCAACGCTGCTCTGGCTGCATGTCCTTTCACAGAAGAACATGACCATCACCTGGGGATACTATTTCCGCACCGGGATCGTCATGACTCTGCCTGTGCTGTTTGTAACGCTGGCCGCGCTGGCGCTACGTCTCTCTTTCACTTTGTAATGAGATACTGATATGAGCAACATCACCATTTATCACAATCCAGCCTGCGGCACGTCGCGTAATACGTTGGAGATGATCCGAAACAGCGGTACTGAACCGACCGTTATTCTTTACCTCGAAAACCCACCTTCACGCGATGAGCTGGTCAAACTCATTGCGGATATGGGCATTTCCGTCCGTGCTTTGCTGCGTAAGAACGTCGAGCCGTATGAGGTACTGGGTCTTGTAGAAGATAAATTTACTGACGACCAGCTAATCGACTTTATGCTGCAACATACGATTCTGATTAACCGTCCGATTGTGGTGACGCCACTGGGAACTAAACTGTGTCGCCCTTCCGAAGAGGTACTGGATATTCTTCCGGAACGTCAGAAAGGAGCGTTTACCAAAGAGGATGGCGAGAAGGTCATTGGCGAAACGGGGAAGCGTGTTAAGTAATCTGCCCACTTCAAAATATCGGACGCCTGTTAACGCTATGCGGGCGTCCACCTTTCGCTCATAGCAGACCTCGCAACGCTTCAGGCGGTCCGCTTTGGGCCAAAAGCGGACGTCAAAATGTGTGTTCAGCTAGCGTAGGTTGAGCGTTTCATAATGATATCTCTCTGCGGGTCTGACCCAACCTGAAAGATATGCTCACCCACCTCGGTAAACCCAAGCTTACGGTAAAAAGAGATGGCCCTTGGGTTATGTTCCCAGACACCTAACCAGACAGGATCCGATCCCTTTGCCTCAAATTCAGCAAAGCACTTTTGCATCAGTGCCTGTGCAAATCCTTTACCATGGTAGGGCTCATCGACATACAGACACAGAATTTCTCCGGCATGGATGCTATTGACACAGGGAGGAAACTCTTCCCACCTTAGTTGAGCGTACCCAATCAGTTTGCTCTCGTATTCGCAGACTAATGTAATCCAGTCTTGTCTGAGGATTTCTTTCAACTGGATATTAGTTGAATAGCTTGCATGGCAGTGAAGATCCATATCCTCCTGAGTATTACCATCCTGGAAAGTCTTTCTGAAGGTTCGCTCGGCTAAAATAGCCAGCTCTTCAGCATCAGAGGAACTGGCCCTACGGATTAACATTTATCATTACTCTCTGAAAAGTATTCTTATTTTTGTCCGGCATTACGATAAATGTCGGGCCGATTGATCTGCCAGACAAAATCTTTCCGGTTCAATGGGTTATAACCCAGTTTTTGGTATAGCCAGGGCGCGCTGTCAGTGACCAACATTATCCGTCGCAGGCGTGACATCAATGGATGGGCGTGACAGCATTCGATCAGCCAGCGGCCGAGACCACTTTTCTGATAATCGTTTAATACGTAGACGTCACACAAATAACCAAAAGTGGCATAGTCTGTGACAAGGCGGGCGAAGCCGATTTGTCTTGTTCCATCCAGAAGCGCAAAACAAAGGCTGTTCTGGATTGATATTCTGACCGTTTCGGCATCAATGCCTGGAGCCCAGGACGATTGCGAGAGGTAATCGTGAATGGCTTCCAGTTGAAAAAAAGCGGGATCGGTTGTGACAGTAAACTGGCTTTTGGCAAAACTCAGATGTTGATTATCCACTGAACCACTCCATGCAAACTTACCTGTGATAAAACAAGCCCTATTGCTTGCCGGGCGACAATCAGGATGTTTTCTCATGTACTGTCATGATGAACACCAATGGTCCCTCCTCCTGGTTTTCATAGAAATGAGGAACGTCCGTTCTGGCTGTTGCTGAACAGCCGGTTTTTACCTGATACAGGTGGTCCTTCACACCCAGCGTGAGCGTGCCTGTCTGAACATAAAACAGCTCAAGCGTCCCTTCCGTGTGGCCGGGCGAAGCAAACTTTTCCCCCGGTTGCATTTCCCACATCCAGAGCTCGGTCATATCAGGGCCGCCCGAACCAGCGAGCAACCTTGCTCTCCCTCCTTTTTCACCAGCCCACAATTCTGGGATCTCATCTTCAGCAATGAGATGCACGGTCGGTTTGGAACTGACATCCACAAAATCGGCTACCGAAACCCCCATCGCGGCAGCCAGGCGGCATAACAGGGCTATGCTGGGATTTGCCCGGCATCCCTCAATCTCAACCAGCGCGCCCTTGCTGACGCCCGCCCGGCGGGAGAGTTCATCGAGCGATATTTTCTTTTGCTTACGATACAGCTTAATCCGCTGAGATATGGCTTCATTTACGGTGCTGACGATAGAATCTGCATCGGTCATTAAATTGACTTTCTTGGTCATCGGTCATTATCATGGGATAAATTGGTCATTACAGGATTATCACGTGTTAACAGTCTCTCCGTCAATTGCCCCTGAAATTTATCGCATTGCGCCTGGTTTTCGGGCACTCAGTGTCTACGTAAAAGCTGCACCAGTGCTTAACTCCGATATCGGAGAAACAGCGCTGCGAGAAGCCTGTGAAGCGGTTCTGGCCGGTGAGCCTGAGTGGGCGGAAGCGCATCTGACCGCATGGGCAGAGGTTTTTCAAAAGTTTGGTGCTAAACCTAAACGTACCCCTTGCTCAGCGGATGCGTTACGCAAGCGCGTATTACGTGACGGAACGATGCCAGCACTTGATCCCATCGTTGATCTTTATAATGCCGTTAGTCTCCGCTACGCCGTTCCGGTGGGTGGAGAGAATATCGCTGCCTATCAGGGTTCACCATGTCTGGCTGTAGCAAAAGGAACAGAGCCTTTTGATACAGTCAAAGAGGGGGAAAAGGCCGTTGAATATCCTTCACAAGGCGAGATCATCTGGTGTGATGATATCGGCGTGACCTGCCGTCGCTGGAACTGGCGACAGGGGCTCAGAACCCGCTTAGGTGTGGAAGCTCAGCAAATGTGGTTTATTCTGGAAAGCCTGCCGCAGATGCCGCTGGAGAGACTTCACGAAGCCGGGAAGATGCTGACCGACGGCCTGGAAAAAATGATGCCCGGTCTGTGGTTTGAGGTTGCTCTCATCGAAGAACAACAGCAGTAATATCATTCAGGAGAAACTTTTATGTTTACAGGTTTGTCGGCGTTTCCATTAACCCCACTCACCGCCAGCGGCGTGGATGAAAAGGGTTTCAGCCATATTCTTTCCCGCCTGACAGAAGCTCGGGTTGATTCTATGGGCATCCTGGGGTCAACCGGAAGCTACGCCTATCTGACCCGGGAGCAGCGAAAGCGCGTAGCAACGCTGGCAAAACAGCATGCCGGGGATATCCCAATGATGGTATGTGTGGGAGCGGTCAGTACCGATGCTATCCTGCATCTGGCAGATGACGCGCAGGCAGCCGGCGCGAATGCTCTGTTACTCCCGGCGGTCAGCTACCAGCCACTCCGTGACGAAGAAGTATTCTCACTCTTTGAGACCGTTACCCGGCACGTGTCTGTACCGGTGTGTATCTATGATAATCCGGGCACTACGCATTTTACCTTTACGGATGAACTCCACGGTCGTCTCTCATCACTTGAGGGGATTCGCTCGGTCAAGATCCCTGGCGTACCGGATAGCCCCGCTGCAGCGACTGAGCGGGTGAATGCGTTACGTCAACATCTGTGCCCTGGTGTAACAATCGGTATCAGTGGCGACGCTTATGTGGGGCTGGGATTAAACGCTGGTTGTGAAGCCTGGTACTCCGTGTGTGGCGGTCTGTTCCCTGAGATGGCGAAACAAATTACTGAAGCCGCGGCGGTAAAGGATCATCAACGCGTTACTGCCCTGACAGCCCACCTTGAACCTTTGTGGGCGCTGTTCCGTAAACATGGTGGAAGTCTTCGTGTTATTGCCACAGCTGCTGGTGTGCTTGGGCTAACCGACATGGATTGCCTGCCTCGTCCTTTGCAGCCGTTGTCAGCAGGCAATATCCGCGATATTGCCCATGTGATAAGTATGCTGGAGCTGAAGTAATCTCCCCGCAGGACCGGCAGTCTGTCGGTCTTTCTGAAACCTAGCTGGATATCAATCATCATCGCATGTTTGAAGCTATATCTTTAGGTCCGCTCATCGCTCAAAGCGGACTTGTAAGCACAGGGGGGAGGATAGGGATTATGAATGGCATTCATTAATTTCTGGAATTGCCTACGAAGCAATTCCCCTCTTCCATAGATGCCTCAAGAGGTATTAACACTGACTACAGCCAAAAGAACGCTCTTGACGGCTGTAGGATTTGGTTCTCTCTTTAGCGAAGTAACTCAAGCGAAACGTCAGTTGATCATATACCTCGCTGTAACCGTGGGAGTTAATATCCAGGTAATAAAGTGGGTTATCGGGAAAGCGGGCTAGCGTCCAGTGCTCTGGGCGGTGACTAAGCTGCAAAGCACTCAACCAGGCCTCTCGTATCAGAGACGCCAGGCCCGTCCCGCCTTCTTTGTAACTTCCCAGTCCATTGAACGTATCGTTATTCACGAACAACACCATGTGGTAATGCGATTTCTGATTAATCTCACCCACCTCCCGAACCCAGGCATCGCGAAGGTGGCATGGATATGTTCGTGTGCCCTGTTTCAACTTACTTCTGTAGCGTGCAGCAATCTTCGCATCGAGGGATTCAATGAAGCGAGATATCAGGCCCTGTCGGTTAATGAGCATATTGTCAGGAAGACGCAGGTCTACCCGTACCGCCATTGTGCGTGCGTGTTCTGCAGTCGCGTTATCGATAACGCGTAGAATACGTTGCAGGTAAGTGGTGTTGAATGGTGCGTGTCGTCTATCGAGACAGATATTGTCAAACATATAATTTCCTTGGGTAATGAATTACGGGCAGGGCAAAGCCTTACCCGTAATAGGCAGTTAAAGGGATTAAGGATTTAAAGGGGGGTAAGACCAGCCATTAAGGCTATCGTGTATGAGTAGCCGTATACGGGTGTGGCATTGAGATGATATTGTTTATATATCAGTTGGTTAATTAATATTACCAACCCGTCATGGATTATGAATTACGAATCCACCAGCACCAGGGGCCGGATGATGGAAAGTGATTGATTTTTACTCCGAAGTTATATGCCCCCATATAATAGCTTTCTGGTGTACCAATCAATCCCATGATTGCCTGGTACGTATCACTAAATTCGTATCTCCCGACTGTATATCCCTTTTCTGCATTGAGGGCAGCGTTTCTCACCACCATACGACAGGCCGCACATGGTACATTGCCATTGTGTGGTCGTGATGACCGGTGGGAGTTGTGCCAGAAGGCGCTGTAGCTTAGCCACTGCTGAAGGCTTTCCATTGACGGGGGCCAGATAGGGGCATTGCAGCAGTGCTTCTGGTTGTCCCTGAAGTATGTCGTGTTCGAACCAGGGCGGTGACGTTATGGTGGGTGGATGGAAAATCAACGGGCACTGGCAGTGATGGCAGAACCACTCGTCATCGCCTGAATTCAGTTGGCTGACAGCGAAAATCTCACCGGTTTTACGCTGTGCGATATAGCATTTTGGTATCAGCATTATCCGTCCCTCACATCGGCTGGGTGGCACGAATGTAACCGTCAGTCAGCGTCTTCAGTCCCCGGTATGCCCGCTGTTTTACTGCCAACCATTGCGTCAGCGTGTCAGGCTGTGGCAGATGCAGCGCATACCATTCCTCCATATCCTTACCTGTTGCCAGCTCACACCAGCACAGCAGGGTCAGCGCCTGGCGCATACCGGGCTGTACATTAAGCCGGAATAACATCTGTAACTGGTTTGCCAGCCGACTTTTCCCCAGTCGATAACATTCGCTAAGCAGCACACCGGGCAGAAGGGCATAATCGGTGTGTTTAGTCAGACCGGGGGCGGAAGTACATGATCCCAGTCGGCCGGTGCGGGTGACCGGCAGCAGACACTGTGGAATGACGACTTCTGTTACGCTACTGCCTGGCATCGGGCAGGCGGTTATCGCCAGCCTGTGCCACTGCGAGATGTGCTGCTGGCATAAACCGTGGAACAGACTGACGCGGGTAAAATCATCCAGCCAGGCCTGGTAATGGTTGAGTAAGGGTGAATTGTTCATTTCTGATATTCCTTAAATGAGTAACTGACATGCAGCCGTAAAACTCCGCAAGAGGCGGATACGAGATGACGCACTGGTTTTGGGTTAACGAACGGGAAGGGGTTTAGCGCTGAGGACGGGATGCATCAATACGGGCCTGCAGCCAGGCTTCGACTTCGCTTTGCAACCAGCGTGAACTTCGACCCAGTTTGATGGGTTTTGGAAAGAGGCCATCCTTGATGAGTCGGTAAATCCATTTATCACTGACCCCCAGCAGGCGGGTGATAAAAGCCATATCGACGAACTGGTCTTCAGACAGGGAAGGTTTACTGGTCATGATTTGATTCTCCGGTAGCTGAATGGGTACCGGAGTCGGGTGATTAAACGTTGCTGCCCGCTCCGGCATAGCAACCGGTGCTGCTGTAAAAAACTAACTAAACTTCCTCGGTCTGCCCTGCCTGGCTGGCGAAGGAATTTCGTTGTATCCCCAGATTGGTAATCCGTATTTCTGGTCTTCTTTTGCCAGATAGCTGGCTATACGTCTCAGGCTGTTTATGGCATCGTTATTGTGATATTCCACAACGTTGTTAATGTTGTCCCGATGATATGCATTTGGTTTGCATCGCTGAGATTTGCCTTCACCATGGGTAATCTCTAGCCACAGTTCTTCTGCCCGTAAAATGAACGGGAATGACTTTTGATGTTCCTGACCATTAAGATAAAAAATCGCATGAGCATGAACTGCCCCTTCTGATGTCCATTCCAGCACCCAGAAACAACCACAGAGTTGAGGCATTTGCATTACAGCCAGGGTTAAATCCCGGAGGTCATCCTGTATCTCAAATGAAGAATTACGAATGAATCGGTTGGTACCTCGCTGATAATCAAAATCCATTCTAAACGCCAGTATTTTAGAGTGACGCATCAGAATCTGATTAAGATGGTGATTGATCATATTCAGGAGGAAATCATCGGGAGTGATTTTTTTAAAGTGTGGGTAATGTCTTTTCATTGTGTTATTCCTTTGGGTGAGTTCAAAGGAACAGCAGGAACTGTTTTTTTGTAATGTAACCGGGGATGTTACCTACCTGGCAGATCCAGTTCATTACTATCAGCGGTGATGCTGCCAACTTACTGATTTAGTGTATGATGGTGTTTTTGAGGTGCTCCAGTGGCTTCTGTTTCTATCAGCTGTCCCTCCTGTTCAGCTA